>NZ_JAVRFH010000190.1:0-1873 GCF_031845825.1 Streptomyces lancefieldiae
GTCGAGCAGTTCCCGCACCCGCCGTTCGGGCAGCCGGATCCCTGCCATGCTGCCCTGCCCGGCGACCGTGGCCAGCAGCCGGGACCGCAGGGCGACAATCCTGGCCGCGTCCCCCAGGGTCAGGGCTCCCGCGACGCAGGCCGCGGCGATCTCGCCCTGGGAGTGGCCGACCACCGCGTCCGGCACCATCCCCAGCGAGCGCCAGACCTCGGCCAGCGAGACCATCACCGCGAACAGCACCGGCTGGACGACGTCCACCCGGTCCAAGTCCGCCGCGTCCGGCCCTCCGCACACGGTGTCCGTCAGCGACCAGGACAACCAGGGGGCCAGCTCCCGGGCGCACGCGCGCAGCTGCTCGGCGAACACCGGGGATGACTCCCAGAGTTCCCGCCCCATGCCGACCCACTGTCCCCCCTGCCCCGGGAACACGAACACCGTCGCGTCCACCGGCTGCGCGAAGCCGGACACCACACCTGCCGGACCGTCCCGGCCCGAGCGGTCGTCCCCGGCCGCGGAGGCCAGGCCAGCGAGCAGTTCGTCTCGGTCCGCGCCGATCACGACCCGCCGGTGCTCGAACAGCGACCGCGTCGTCACCAGCGAACGGCCCACGTCCGTGACCGGCAGGTCCGCGTCCTCGGCCACCCGGTCCCGCAGCCGCAGCGCCTGCTCCTGCACGGCCTCGGCCGACCGTCCCGACAGCACCCACGGCACCACCCGGGGACCCCCGGCGGGCACCCGGCCGGCGGCAAGGTCCGCAGCAGGACGAGGCAGGGCGTGCTCCCCGGGCCCTTCCTCCGGCGCCTCCGCGGGCGCCTCTTCGAGGATCACGTGCGCGTTGGTGCCGCTGATCCCGAAGGCGGACACCCCGGCGCGCCGGGGGCGTCCCGCCGTACCGGTCCACTCCCGCGCCTCGGTCAGCAGTTCCACCGCCCCGGCCGACCAGTCGACGTGCGTCGACGGGCGGTCCACGTGCAGCGTCCTGGGCAGCACCCCGTGACGCATCGCCATGATCATCTTTATCATTCCGGCGACACCCGCGGCTGCCTGGGTATGGCCGATGTTCGACTTCAGCGATCCCAGCCACAGCGGGCTTCCGGGATCCCGGTCCTGGCCGTAGGAGGCCAGCAGTGCCTCCGCCTCCATCGGGTCCCCCAGCGTCGTGCCGGTCCCGTGCGCCTCCACCGCGTCCACCTCTGCGGCCGACAGTCCGGCATCGGCCAGGGCCGCCCGGACGACCCGCTGCTGTGCCAGTGCGTTCGGCGCGGTCAGCCCGTTGGACGCCCCGTCCTGGTTGATCGCCGAGCCGCGGATCACGGCCCAGATCCGGCGGCCGTGGCGCAGTGCGTCCGACAGCCGCTCCAGCACCAGCACGCCCGCGCCCTCGGAGAAGCCGGTGCCGTCGGCCGCCTCCGCGAACGCCTTGCACCGCCCGTCGGCCGACAGACCCCGCTGCCGTGCGATCTCCACCAGCAGTCCCGGGGTCGACAGCGTCGACACGCCGCCTGCCAACGCCAGTTCGCATTCCCCGGTCCGCAGGGACCGCACGGCCTGGTGGACGGCGACGAGCGACGACGAGCACGCGGTGTCGATCGACAGCGCCGGGCCCTCCAGCCCCAGTACGTATGCCACACGGCCCGAGGCTGCGCTGGTGTACGTCCCGGTGGCCGCGAGCCCTTCCACCTCACCGGCCGCCCCGCCGCCCATCCGCGGACCGTAGTCGACGGCGTAGAGCCCGGTGAACACCCCAGTGGCCGAGCCCCGCAGCCCGGCCGGGTCGATACCCGCGCGTTCCAGTGCTTCCCAGGAGATCTCCAGCATCAGCCGCTGCTGCGGGTCCATCGCCAGCGCCTCGCGCGGGCTGATCCCGAAGAAC
>NZ_JAVRFH010000191.1:0-1872 GCF_031845825.1 Streptomyces lancefieldiae
ATGTCGACCCCGCGCCCGCGGGGATGCTCCGCTGAACGGCTACGCCCGCGGCGGGATCGTCGAGTCGACCCCGCGCCCGCGGGGATGCTCCGCCCCGAAGCTACCCATGATCCTGCGCATCGCCGTCGACCCCGCGCCCGCGGGGATGCTCCGCGGCGCGTCGGTGGACTTCGGGACCGGGCCCAGTCGACCCCGCGCCCGCGGGGATGCTCCGGGCTGGAGGCCAGCGTCCGTGGGCTGACCGTCGGTCGACCCCGCGCCCGCGGGGATGCTCCGAGCCGATCGTGCATGCGCCCCGCGACCTCGAGGTCGACCCCGCGCCCGCGGGGATGCTCCGTACAGCAGGTTCGGCCGCACCCGCGACGGCGTGTCGACCCCGCGCCCGCGGGGATGCTCCTCGCCGTGAGGATTGCCGCTGCGGAGCCGTCGCGTCGACCCCGCGCCCGCGGGGATGCTCCGGCCGCGCTGGATTCCTGCGGGGCCTACCCATTGTCGACCCCGCGCCCGCGGGAATGCTCCGCCAGGAGACGACCGCTTCGGTGATCTCCTCGGGTCGACCCCGCGCCCGCGGGGATGCTCCCCTCGCCTCGATCAAGAAGCAGCTTGACGACCCGTCGACCCCGCGCCCGCGGGGATGCTCCCCGTCACCACGGCGGCGATCACAGCCGGGTCCGCGTCGACCCCGCGCCCGCGGGGATGCTCCGGCGTCGGCCAGGTGGGCGGGGATGTGGTCAGGCACGGGGTGCCGCTGCGTCGACCCCGCGCCCGCGGGGATGCTCCGGTTCGAGGTGCGGTCGACCGTGGTGTCGTGCAGTCGACCCCGCGCCCGCGGGGATGCTTCAGCACATCATCGACTCCTGCCCCTACACGCTCGGTCGACCCCGCGCCCGCGGGGATGCTCCGTTCGTGGCCGCCGGCCACCAGGACGCCGACGTGTCGACCCCGCGCCCGCGGGGATGCTCCGAGGCAGAGGAGGTGCCGGACGTATGGTGACGCGTCGACCCCGCGCCCGCGGGGATGCTCCGACGTTGCGGGTCTGCGTGTGGTAGACGCAGATGTCGACCCCGCGCCCGCGGGGATGCTCCGCTCGCCTGTGACCTGAACTTCAACGCCCCCGCGTCGACCCCGCGCCCGCGGGGATGCTCCGCCACACGTGAGGCACTTCCGGGAGTTCCTCCAGTCGACCCCGCGCCCGCGGGGATGCTCCGTCGCCGCGCAGGAGGTCGGTCACGATCTGGATGTCGACCCCGCGCCCGCGGGGATGCTCCGTCGAGGAGGCCGTCCCACAGGCTGCTGGTGGAGTCGACCCCGCGCCCGCGGGGATGCTCCGTGATAGTCGTCACGGCCGTAGTCGAGGAACGGGTCGACCCCGCGCCCGCGGGGATGTTCCTGCCGCCGCCGCTATGTCCCTGTACAAGTCCGCGTCGACCCCGCGCCCGCGGGGGCTCCGGCGGCCATCTGGACGGGGAGGGCGACCGCGGCGTCGACCCCGCGCCCGCGGGGATGCTCCAACAGATCAGCCTTGTAGGTGAGCGGCAGCATGGTCGACCCCGCGCCCGCGGGGATGCTCCGACACCCTTCTTCCGGTGCGCGTGCACCGTCTGGTCGACCCCGCGCCCGCGGGGATGCTCCGCTGAGGCAGGCGCTGAGCGGCCCGATCAGCACGTCGACCCCGCGCCCGCGGGGATGCTCCGCCCTGAACCTTGGCGGTGCAGGCGGCGGCATCGTCGACCCCGCGCCCGCGGGGATGCTCCGGGGGGCCGGTGGCCATACAGCTACTCGTCACCGTCGACCCCGCGCCCGCGGGGATGCTCCGGGCCTGTCCCCGATCGGCCTGGCCCGGCAGGGGTCGACGAGTGGCCGAGCTCCGTG
>NZ_JAVRFH010000192.1:0-1869 GCF_031845825.1 Streptomyces lancefieldiae
GCGAAGCACTGCCGCTCCGGGAGGGCCTGGACCTCGGCCGGGAGGGCGGCGGGGATGAACCAGCGGCCGTGCGCGGCCACGAGCTCGTACACCGAACGATGCTTCCAGCTGGCGGTGCCGTCGTGGTCCAGCCGGCCCTCCAGAGCAAGGTGCAACTCCAGCCAGTCCAGAAGCGCTTGCTCGGAGGGGGACGCCCGGCGGGCAGGGGCAACAGCGCCGACGACGTCGCGGACCGTCGTCACGTCCGCCAGGACGCCCCCGCTGTCTGCGTCACTCGGCATGCTTCCCTCCCCTGCCGGGGGCTCTCCCGGCGTTCCGGTCCGCTTCCTACCAGCACCGGAGGCTGCACGTCCAGCAGCAGCGTGAGGCCGGACAGCGCGATGTGCCAGCGACTCCTCGGGCGGGCATGTGAGACGAGACGGTGGTTCGCTCTTCCGGTGACCGGCAGAGCCCCGACAGTCCGTCGGACAGCCTGATCAGCAGGCTTGCGAGGGTCAGCTGGTTGCCGGCACGTGCAGAGGGTGCTGGGGCAGGACGGCCTGTTGGCTGGGTGTCGGGGCGTGTTCGGCGAAGAGGATTCGAAGGCGCGTCGGTGGATGGGTGCACAGGCTGCGGGTCGTCGCCCAAACCCGGGGCAGGAGAGAGCGTTCTTGGTCGCGCTCGAGGTCCTCGCGCCACATGTCGGCCACAGCGGCCCGGCCGCAGAAGCGGACGGCCGCGAGGTCACAGGCGAGTTCGCCCCACCAGGAGAACAGGACGGTCAGCATCCAGGCGGCCGCTGCGGCAAGGAGGAAGGCGGGCAAGGACAGGAGGCCGGCGAGCAGGCCGACTGCCGCCACGGCGAGAGACTCGGCGGCGAGGCGCTTGCCAGTGTCGCGGCGCTGGAGGTGGGCGAGCTCATGCTCCAGGACCGCGGGAAGGTGGGCGGTGTGACGGGGGTGGAGCCACCGCATGCCGAGCCAGACGTGTCCCCGGCCGCCGTGGCCGGTCGAGCGGGCATCGTCCCAGCTGCCGGTCTCGTCGGAGGTGCCCAGGGTGACCTTTTCCAGTCCACGCTCGGCGGTGGTGCGGCGTACGTGCTCGGTGGTCTGCCGCATCCTGGCAGCGATGCGTTTGTACGTGTCGCTGTCGGAGGAGCGAGGCTTGCGGTCTGCGTGAACCTGCCAGGTCAGAGTCTGGGCTGTCGGCCCCAAGGCGACCGCCGACTGCTGCCGGGCGCGCCCTTGAATCGCCCACAGCCCGCCCGCGGCCACCGCGACGGCGACCGCGATCCCGGCTGCCGGCCCGCGCAGGTGCGTCATGACGGCCTCGCTGATGATCGCCATCGCCACCACGGCCTGCCCGGCGTGGCGTTGCAGATTGTCCCCCATTGCCCTGTCTGCTCCCAGGGCCTCGCACCCGGCAGGCCGTGCAGCAACGCGGTGTGCTCGCTGCCGGAGGCCGAGCGAGGGTTCTCCCGCGTCGATGCGGTGGCCATATACTCCGGCGCCCTGCGCGACAAGATCCACAAACTGAAGTACGAGGGGAAGACGGGCTGGGCGATGATCTTCGGCCGCCTCCTCGTCGGCTGGATGGAGAGCCACCCCGAGGCAATGCGGGGCGTCGATTATGTCGTCGGCAATCCCACCCACAGTGGGCGTCAGCCCATCCAGCACATCGAGGCGATCATGGACGCCGCCTACACGGAGGACGTCACACGGGCCTACCCGCTCAGCCCGCCAGGCGGCCACCGGCTGGTGAAGCAGACCGAGACAGCCCGGTCCGCGAGCCGCACCCTTGACGAGAAGCGCGCGGCCGCCGCCGCGCATGCCGCCGCTCTGACCTGGACCGGAGACACCGGCGACATCAAAGGGGCCACCGTTCTCCTTG
>NZ_JAVRFH010000193.1:0-1825 GCF_031845825.1 Streptomyces lancefieldiae
TTCCAGTCGATGTCGACGCCCGCGGCCCACAACTCCCCCACCGAACGCAGAACCCGACCCCAACCCCCCTCACCCCGACGCAGAGTCCCCACCACCACACCCTCCACACCCACACCCTCCAACACACCCTCCACACCCGGCACCAACACCGGATGCGCACTCACCTCCACAAACACACCGAACCCCTCACCCACCAACCCCTCCACCGCACCCGCGAACAACACCGGCTCCCGCAGATTCCGATACCAATACCCCCCACCCAACCCACCACCATCCACCCACCCACACTCCACCGACGAAAAGAACCGCACCCCACCACCCCGCGGCACCACCGGCCCCAACACCCGCAACAACTCCTCCCGCACACCCTCCACATGCACCGAATGCGACGCATAATCCACCGCCACCCGACGCACCCGCACCCCCAACCCCTCACACCGCGCAACCACCTCATCCACCCCCACCACATCCCCCGCCAACACCACCGACGACGGACCATTCACCGCCGCCACCGACACCCCCACCGACAACAACCCCAACCGCTCCACCTCACCCACACCCACACCCACCGACACCATCCCCCCCGCACCCGCCAACGACCCCGCAATCACCCGCGACCGCAACACCACGACCCGGGCGCCGTCCTCCAACGACAACGCCCCCGCCACCACCGCCGCCGCAATCTCCCCCTGCGAATGCCCCACCACCGCATCCGGCACCACCCCCACCGACTCCCACACCGCCGCCAACGACACCATCACCGCCCACGACAACGGCTGCACCACATCCACCCGATCCAACGACACCGCACCCTCAACACCCCACACCACATCCCACACCGACCACTCCACAAAACGCTCCAACACCCCCACACACTCACCAAAACGCTCAGCAAACACCTCACACTCACCCAACAACCCCACCGCCATACCCACCCACGCCGTCCCCTGCCCCGGAAACACGAACACCGTCCGACCCGGAGCGGAGTCCGCCTTGCGCACCGGTGCCGTGCCGTCGGCGACGGCGGCCAGACCGTCCGTGAGCGCGGCGCGGTCGGCGCCCGTGACCACGGTGCGGCGATCGAGCGCGGCGCGCCCGAGCGCCAGGCCGCGGGCCACCCCGCGCGGGTCGTACCCCTGGCCGCCCTCGTCGACGGCGGTGAACTCCGCGAGCCGGGCGGCCTGTTGGCGGACCGCGGCCTCGGTCGCACCGGAGAGCACCCAGGGCACCGCGACGGCGCGCGGGACGACCGCGTCCTCCGGGGCGGAGCGGAGCACGGGGGACGTCGCGGACCGCTCCGCGGTCCCCTCCGCCGCAGGGCCGGTGTCCCCCGTGTCGTCACCGGCGGTCCCGGCGGCGTCCTCCGCGCCGGGCTGCTCCAGGACGAGGTGGGCGTTGGTGCCGCTCAGACCGAAGGAGGACACACCCGCGCGGCGGGGCCGGTCCTCCGCCTCCCACGGCAGCGCCTCGGTCAGCAGCTCGACCGCGCCGGCGGACCAGTCGACGTGCGGCGACGGCTCGTCGACGTGCAGGGTCTTCGGCAGCACGCCGTGGCGCATCGCCATGACCATCTTGATCACACCCGCCACCCCCGCGGCGGCCTGCGTGTGACCGATGTTCGACTTCAGCGAACCCAACCGCAACGGACGCCCGTCCGCACGCCCCTGACCGTACGTCGCCAGCAACGCCTGCGCCTCGATCGGGTCACCCAGCTTCGTCCCCGTACCGTGCGCCTCCACCACGTCCACATCCGCCGCGGACAACCCCGCGTCCGCCAGCGCCGCCCGGATCACCCGCTGCTGCGCCACCCCACTGGGCGCCGTCA
>NZ_JAVRFH010000194.1:0-1815 GCF_031845825.1 Streptomyces lancefieldiae
GTGATTCGACACCAACGAGCTGTTCAGGAGGCCCTGTTCGTATGCGTCCAGCGCCCCGCGATCACCCGATCGGGACTCCCGTTCGACGCACATCTCTCAAGATCGAAAAGAGAACAGCTTCTTAGCGTCGCTCAGGTACGCACAGCACCGCAGGAGGCAGAACATGACCACCAGCACCCGGCACGTGAGCGGCAGCCAGCCCTGGCTGCACCAGAAGGGCGAAGTGATCCAGGACTTCGGGACCGTCAAGCAGTTCCCGCTCGGCCTCTCGTACGAGGCCCGGATGTACTCCTGCCAGCGCCTCAACAAGGTCCTGGCGGACACGCAGATTCTCTACGGCCTCTACAAGAAGCACCACTGGCTGATGCGCGGCGCAACCTTCTACCAGCTGCACCTGGTCCTGGACAAGCATGCCGACGAGCAACTGGCACTCGTCGACACCCTCGCCGAGCGTGTCCAGTCGCTGGGCGGCGTCGCGGTGGGTGACCCCCGGCACGTCGCCGAGATCACGTCGATCCCGCGGCCCCCGAACGGCGTCGAGGAGGTCCCGGCCATGCTGTCTCGACTGCTGGAAGCCCACGAGACCATCCTCATCGAGGCCCACGACGCCGCCGCGCGCACCGCTGAACTGGGAGACGACGGCACCAACGACCTCTTCGTCTCACAGATCATCAGGACCGGTGAGCTGCAGTCCTGGTTCTTGGCCGAGCACCTGGTGGACACGCCCCTCGTCCGCGCCTGACCCCACCACTCACTACGCCCACGCCGCTGCCTGCACCCGTACGATGCAGCGGCGATGGTCGTTTCCGCATGACGGAGCGATGCGTGAGCGGGAGAGAATGATGGATCTGCGGCAGATGGAAGTCATCGTCGCGGTGGCCGACGAGGGCGGCTTCACGGCGACGGCGCGGCGTCTGCACGTGGTCCACTCCGCGGTGTCCGGCACAATCCGGGCTCTCGAACGCGAATTGGGCGCCCCCACCTTTCGACCGCAGGACCCACCGTGTTGCTCCGACCTCGGCAGGCGAAGCGTTCGTCCCTGCTGCCCGAGCGGCCCTCCGGGCTGCCGAACTGGCCCGGGAAGCGGTCGATGCGGTGAAAGGACAACTGCGTGAACGGATCACGGTCGGCATCATGCAGGGAGTCTGGGCAGGACTCCAGCCCTGGCTGCCTCAGGAGCGGAACATCCAGGCGCAGTGGTCCAGTTGCGGCAGGCAGCGGTCGCCGACATCCGCCAGGCATTGCGGGAGGACACGGTGGACCTGGCAGTCGTGGCACCGGACCGGCAACAGCAGCGCGGACTGGCGACTCGGCTGCTGTCGCGCGAGGAATGGTGCTCGTGGCGTCGTCCCTCCAGATCCTCCCCGAAACAGCGGCAGGCAGCGTCGACCTCTCCGAGATCGCCCAGTTGCCTCTGATCGACTTCTCGCCGGGCTGGGCCATCCGCTACGCAGTCGACCGGGCCTTCCGCGCCGCAGGCGTCGAACGCACCACGACGTTCGAGGTGAACGACATTGTTGCGCCTCCGAACTGGTCCGTAATGACCTGGACGTCTACATCATGCCCAGGTCAATCGCAAACCGATTCCCCGACCTGCATCAGCGCCCCTTCCGTCGGCACGCACCAAGCTGGAAGATCACGGTGGTACGGCCTCCTAGTGTCCCCGCGCGCCAGTAGTTGATCGTTACCTGAGGTTTTCACGGCGAGGTCGGTGGGGTGAGAGCCAGACCTGTGGCGGTCAGGCAGCCGTCGACCAGGTGGGGGCGGAGCTGGATCCTGCGTAACTCGCGGCGAAGGGTGCGGTCGAGGTCTTCG
>NZ_JAVRFH010000195.1:0-1804 GCF_031845825.1 Streptomyces lancefieldiae
GACGCCGCCCGCGAGGCCTCCCTCGCCCGCACCGCCGGCCAGGCCCACCCACGCGCCGTGGCAGCGGCCCAGGCGGCGTTCGCCGAACGCAAGCTCCACTGCTCGAGCACGTCCGTGACCGTGGACACCTCCGGCTTCTCCGCCCCGCTCGGCGCGTACGGAGCGGTCACCGCACGCGTGCGGTGCACCGTCCAACTCGCCGACCTCGGCAGCGGGTTCGGCTCCAAGACCGTCGAGTCGTCCTTCACCTCCGTGATCGACAGGTACCGCCAGCGATGAGACTCCCGATGCGCCTTCACCCGCTCCGCGCCCGGCTGCGCGCCGATGACGGCTCCCTGTCGCTGTGGTGGATCCTCATGGTGATCCCCCTGCTGATCATGCTCGGGATCACCTACGACCTGGGCGGCAAACTGCGCGACATCGAGCACGCCGACGCGCTCGCTGCCGAAGCCGCCCGGGCCGGCGCGCAGGCCATCGACGAGAGCCAGGCCGTTCCCGGCGACGCCGTCGTCCTCGACCCGGGCAAGGCCGCAGCCGAGGCCCGCCGCTACCTGTCCGCCGCCGGCGTGGACGGCACCGTCACCGTCGCCGGCAACGGCACCACCATCACCGTCGACGTCACCACCCAACGCCCCACCGTCTTCCTGCAGATCCTCGGCCAGCCCTCGCTGGACGTCGAAGGCCACGCCTCGGCCGAGCTGCTCCACGGCGTCGGCGCCCCTGAGGAGTGAGACCTGCCATGACACCCCGCCGCTCCGGCAGCCTCGCCGCGAACCTCGCGCGCGGCCTGGCCAGCCTCCTGGCCCTGCTCGCCCTGCTGGCCGGGCTGCCCGCCCTGCTGTGGTTCCTCACCGGCGTGCTGCTCCCGCACGGGGTCTCCCTGGACGAGATCACCGCCCTGATGACGTCCCGCAACCTCGGTGCGCCGTTCTTCGCCGTGGTGATGGCCGGTGGGTGGGCCGGCTGGGCCGTATTCGCCGTGTGCACCCTGCTGGAGATCCCCGCGCAGCTGCGCGGCCGGCCGAGCCTGTCCATGCCGTCGCTGGGCGTTCAGCGGCTGGCCGCCACCCTGGTCGGCGGCGTCCTGCTCCTGCTGCCGGCCCAGGCCGCCATGGCCGCCCCGTCCCATACAGCCCCCGCACACGCTCCGTCGGTGACCGCCGCGGCGCCGCAGAGCGCGCCCGCCAGCGCCCCGCAGTCCGCCGCGTCCGCGTCCGCATCGAGCTACACCGTCCAGCCCCGCGACAGCCTCACGAAGATCGCGCTGCAGGAGCTCGGCGACGCCAACCGCTGGACGGAGATCGCGCAGGCCAACGACGGGCGCACCATGGTTGACGGCACGACATTCTCCGCCCGCGGTGTCCTGCAGCCGGGCTGGAAGCTGCTCATGCCCAAGGACTGGAAGCACACGCAGCCCCAGGACGCGCAGCACACCGAGGACGCCGGGCACCGCGAGCACACCGTACGTTCCGGCGAGACCCTCTCCCAGATCGCCGAGGACGAACTCGGCGACGCCGCGGACTACATGGACATCGCCCGCCTCAACCAGGGCAAGAAGCAGGCCGACGGCCGCACCTTCACCGACCCGGACGACATCCACCCCGGATGGCAACTGGCCCTGCCCCACACCGGCTCCCCCGCCCCGGACAAGCCCGCCGAGGAACAAGACGGCGACCACGACTCCCCCGCCGAGCAGGACGACAGCGCGAAGGACCCGTCCGACACGGCCCCGCCCGAGCAGCCCGCCGCCCCCGACCGCGACGCGGCCGGCTCCGACACCAACCGGGACACCATGCCCTCCACC
>NZ_JAVRFH010000196.1:0-1799 GCF_031845825.1 Streptomyces lancefieldiae
CTGCGTCACACATTCGCCGTGGTCACCCTCGAACGGCTCCAGCGGGCTCACATCGCTCAGCTCGCCGAACTCAATCCCCAGCAGCGCGGGCATTACACCCGGATCTTCGGCGACCCGCTGGACTGGGTCCGCCGCAGGCTCGGACACCGGTCGATCCTGACGACCTTGATCTATCTGCACGCCCTCCAGGAGCTGGAGATGGAAACCCGCATGGCCTTGGTCCCGGACACCTGGGACGACCCGAGAGACACCCCGCTGACCCAGCTCGGCGACGACGCCGTCCCGGCCGACGCTGACCAGGAAGCGGTTCGGTGACCCGCCGGGGCCGCGGCAGCACGGGACCAGGCCGTCCATCAGCCTTGCCACCGGGCGAGTACGACCCGCCGGGCCCGGTGAGGGCAGGTCCTGCGGGCGCGACCGTGGTCTTCTTCCACGGTGACGACGGCCGTCACGACGTCTTCGACATGGCCCGGCTGCCGCTGCCAGGCTGGTGGATTCCGCTGGCCGGGGCCTTCGCCCAGCGGACAGGCCCCGGCGGCGGACTGCGCACCCGAACCTCAGCGGCGGGAGCCTGGTGGTGCCTGGGCCGCTGGATGCGGTTCCTGGCTGGACTTCCCACCCCACCCGCCGATCCCGGCCGGCTCACCCCTGCCCACGTCGAAGGGTTCGTACGGTTCCGCACGGCCCAGGCGGGCGAGGAAACAGCGTTCAAGGACGTGCAGGACATCAAGCTCCTGCTCGACATGGACGCGATCGTCTCGCTCCTGGCACCCGAAGCCCGGGACTCTCTGGTCCGGCGACAGCCACGATCCCGCAGCTTCGGCCAGGCTGGCTACTCCGACGGCGAGTTCAAGCGGCTGCTGTCCGCGGCCCGGGCCGACGTTGCCCAGATCCGCGACCGGATCGCGATCGGCGAAGAACTCGTACGCCGGCACGGTGACGGCGTCGGTGATGAACAGGCCGCCCTTCTGGCCGACATGGCTGCCAGCGGGAGGGTTCCGCGCCTGAGCGACGACGGTCGTCATGACCACCTGACGCGACGGATCGAGCTGGCCCAGCACTTGTTTCTGCACCTGCGGGACCTCGCGCCGCTGATGGTCTTGCTGTGCGCTCTCACCGAACGCAACGGAGAGACGATCAAGGAACTACCCGCACAGCACAAGATTCTGGACGGCCGGGCTGTCGAGCTCACCCTCATCAAGCGGCGCCGCGGCCCGCGGCGGTGGTTCGAGACGGTCACCTGGGAGATTGGCCCCCTGCACCGCGCCCTGCACACCCCCGGCGGTCTCTACCTGCTGATCCACAAGCTGACAGCCCGCAGCCGAGCGTCGCCTGACGATGAGCGAGGACGAGTGGTGGCGCCGCTACGGGCCGGCCTGGGCCGCGGTCCGCCACGACATCCTCGCGAAGTTCAGTCCCGCGGAACGCGAGCACGCAGAGCGGGTCAAGCCGACCGACGTCCTGCTGGATCTGGTCGAGGAACCCTGGGAGCAGATGTGACCGCCCTTGCCCGCAGCGTCGCGCTTCCCGGCGACGACGTCTTCGTCCTCCACGACCGGCCCCTGCGGGACGGAGTCGCCCTGGAGGACACCTCGCAGTTCGGCGACGCCGTCTGGCGGCTACAGCCCGCGATCCACAAGAGCAGCGGCCGCAACCTGATCCTGAACTTCAACCGCTTCCCGGTCTGGTTCCGACCGGTCGCCAAGCAGCTGGCTTACGCCATGCTGTCCGGGCCCCTCCCGCAAGGAGAAAAGCGCTGCAAGGTTGAGGGAGTACGTTGCGCGTCCACCGAACTCTTC
>NZ_JAVRFH010000197.1:0-1756 GCF_031845825.1 Streptomyces lancefieldiae
CCCCGAGCTCCACAACTACGGAACCACCGGGTACCGCTGGGTCCTGCACCCGGACATCGAGGCGTGCTTCGACTCGATCGACCACACGGCCCTCATGGACCGGGTGCGAGCACGGGTCAAGGACAAGCGCGTGCTGCTGCTGGTCAAGGCGTTCCTCAAAGCCGGCGTCCTCACCGAGGCCGGTAGCCGCGAGGACTCCCTGACCGGCACCCCACAGGGGGGCATCCTCTCGCCGCTCCTGGCGAACATCGCTCTGTCGGCGCTCGATGAGCACCTGACCAGGGCATGGGAACCGAACGGAGAGATGTCCACCCAGTACCAGCGCAAGACGCGCCGTCGCAAGAGTCTGCCGAACTGGCGGATCGTCCGCTACGCGGACGATTTCGTCGTCCTGACAGATGGAAACCGCGACGACGCCGAAGCGCTGCGCGAGGACATCGCCAACGTGCTGCAACCCATGGGCCTTCGTCTCTCCGAGGCCAAGACCCAGACCGTGCACATGTCGGAAGGGTTCGACTTCCTGGGGTTCCGCATCCAGTGGCGCCGCAAGCGAGGATCGAACAAGTGGTACGTCTACACCTACATCGCTGACCGGCCCATCCGGCAGCTGAAGGACAAGATCCGTGCCCTCACGAACAGAAAGTCGCAGCAGAATCCCAGGCACGTGCTGATCAGGCTCAACCAGATCATGCGCGGTTGGGCCAACTACTTCAAGCACGCGGTCGCGAAAGTCACCCTGAAAACCCTCCAGCGTTTCGTCTGGCACCGGGTGATCAACTGGTGGATGCGGCTGCACCGCTGGGGGTGGAAGGACGTCCGCCGACACCTCACCGACCACAACGGTCGGTGGCGAAGGCCCTCGGCGGACGGGATCGAACTGTTCGACCTCCAAACGGTGACGGTCACCCGCTACCGATACCGGGGCAACACGATCCCCAACCCCTGGAACCAGCTCAACCACGCCTGAACGGCAGAGACCGTGGAGAGCCCGGTGCGTGGAGACACGCACGCCGGGTTCGGCGAGCGGCACGGAGAAACGGAACGGTGGTGACACCGTCACCGCGCTCCGTGCCGACTCAACTCGGTCAACTCGACGCCCGCGCATTGCAGATTCTGCAGAGCCTCTACGACGCGTCCAACAGATTTGGGACGGAGGTCCGCCTCGAACCCATCGACGCCCCACCGACATGGCAGGGCCCCACGTTCGCCGACGACAGCGACGTGGCGGCGATCATCACCGCGCGGTCCGACCAGAACCGTCAGCTCGGCCAGCTACCCCTTGCCTGACGGAAGCCGCCCCGGCCGCAACTGCGAGCCCGAGGAGACGGGCGTTCCTGGAACCTCTGCACCCACCTAGGCTGACGGCATGTCGATGTACCACGGAGTCCCGCCCCACCGCCAAGAGCAGTTCGAACAGTTCATGGCGGCCTACGCCAACCCCGGCACAGTGATGGACGCCGTGCGGACGTGGATCGACGAGATGCCCACCCGCAAAGGGCTCGCGGCCAACGAGATCACGGCGCCCCCACACGCCTGGCTCAGTGAGCGCACCGGTCTGACCGACGGGATGCTGGCGACCACACTGATCGCCCTCTTCGCCTCCGGCGGCATACAACCGCACCCCCACAAACGAGACGTGTGGCTCTTGGCCGGCGAAGGCGACCTGGACCCTGAACCGGCGCGAGAGCGCCTGCTGACCGTCCTGGACATCATCACTGCGTCCGGCCATCACATGACTCCGCTGCCGACGCAGCCA
>NZ_JAVRFH010000198.1:0-1723 GCF_031845825.1 Streptomyces lancefieldiae
GCCCAAGCCCTCACCGAGCTCGTACGGCAGGCCGTTTCCGAAGCCGGACCCGGTGCTGGGCTGCGCGTCGGCCAAGGGCTGCCCGACCGTGAGCGGGAGATGAGGGCGGCCTACGAGCAGCTCGCTGACGCGGGGCTGGGGGAGCCGACCGGGGAGGCGTGGGCGCAGGGCGCGGCCGCGCTGCAGGATCTGCGGCACGAGGTCGACGGCGAACCAGGCTGGGTGCTGTGCCTGGTGCCCGGGCGCCCCCCGGTCGCCGTCGCCGAGCCGGTCTGGCAGGCGATCGTCGAAACCGGCCGGCGGGCTCCGGGCGGTCAGGATCCGCTTGCGGCCGTCGGCTTCCCCCGCGCTCCCGCGGGCACGAACGCTCCGTGGGTGATCCCGGCCGACGCCCGGCGCGGGGACCTCGATGAACAGCACCCGCTCGCTGTCGGCACCGGACCAGCCGACGCGCACGCCGCGGGGAGTGGGGGTGATCCGCTGGCGGATCAGCTTGCGGATCTGGTCCACGTTCACCGCGGTCGGGTCGAGGCCGACGATGTGGTCCAGGACCTCTGCGTCGTGCTCGACGCGGGTGGCGATGCCGACGATGATGACCCCGCCGCCCCCGTTGGCGAACGCCGAGACGTCCTTCGTGAGCTCCTCGACCGCCTTGGGGTCCGCAAGCTGGTACGGGCCGCTCTTCGCGTCGAGCCACTGCGTCTCGCGCAGGCCGAGCAGAGAGCCGGGTTGGTGGGCCTCCAGCGCGGCCAGGGCGCTCTTCAGATCGTTCAGCACCCCGGCAGTATCCATCGCGGCACCAGGCTCTGCGGCCGGGTTGCCCACGTTCATGAGCGCCCTCTGTGCAGCCCGGCTTCACGCAGCAGTGCTTGGCTCCGTCATCGGACGATCGAGGTGTTCCCGCCTCATCTGACGCCCCCGTGGCCCGGGCGATCGGTGGCCGGGCTGCGGCCCTCGGGCCCTTCATGCTGCGGTGGCGCGCTTGGCGTAGCTTCCACCCACCGGGGCACGGCGGGGATGGCGAGCGCAGCAGCTCCGAGACTCGTCAGGTTCCACCGCCAACCGCGGCCGCCTCGCGGGGAATCGGTTGCCTCAGCGTCACTCTCGACCCAGCCTCGGGCGTGCAGCCGTTTCATCACGGCGGTCACCTTCCGGCCTTGGTCCCCGCCGGGGCTCCGGCTCTGCTCGCTGGTGTCCCGGATCTCGGACCCCTGGGCGTGCTCGACGGTGAACACGGCTCCGGCTTCAACTCTCTCGAGCTCCTGGCGCTCCTTCTTGGTCGGTGGTTCGGGCCCGTCGGCGGGCCGGGCCACCGCTGCGGCGTGGACGCAGCGGTGGCACGTCGCGTGGGCGTCGACGGGGTCGCTCAGGGCCATGAGGTTCGTGTGGGTGATGCCTTCGCAGAGCGCCCGCCCGGCCGGGTGCTGTCGGCGGGCGCCGGTGAGCAGGTCGATGGCTGCGGCGGCGTGCCGAAGGGGGGCGTCCAGCATGGAGTGGGCGTCCGTCCGTACGGTCAGGTCGAACGGCGTCGCGGAGGTGATCCGCTCCCACAGCTCCCGTTCCCTCTCCTTCCGGCGGCGCTGCTCCTCGGCAAGTTCCTGCTCGTAGCGTGCGCGCGCTTCACGCTGGTCGATCTGCAGCACTGGTTGCCTCCCCGGCATGTGGTTGCCGACGAGCATGCAGGTGCGGCCACCGGGCGGCCAGCGAGTCGCGGATTCCCGGA
>NZ_JAVRFH010000199.1:0-1718 GCF_031845825.1 Streptomyces lancefieldiae
GCGGCAGACCCGACTCCCCACGCCCGCGGCAGGAACAGGTAGCCGAGATCGACCTTCCCCACGGCGGCGGGGCAAAGGTGCTCCGTTGCTCTCCTGAGCAGGATCTGGCCGATCATCGCCCCGTCGAGATCGACGACGAAACTCCCGGGCCGCCGTCCGGGCACCTCGGGCATCTCGCGCTCAAGCTCGCGACGAGGGCGGGGACCGCCAAGGTATGTGTGCACCTCCGGTGAGGCATGCAGCTCGATGAACGCCGCACGGTCCCGGGCCTCCGGCTCACGCAACACGAGCCTCTCGGTCTTGATCGGTGCAGGCGGCCACGCAGCAGAATCGAGATCATCCATGTCGGCCAGCCAATCAGCGGTCTCAGTAGCGATCAAGACTCGCGGTCCCTCTTGACTTCTTAGCCCCCTGAGATGTCTATCGGCGGGAACACCGGGCTAACCCCGTCCCAGCAAAGATGGAGCCCACGAGGGATCAGGCACGCAGTGAGGCCGTGATGCGGGCGATCGGGAGGCGAGTCACTGACCGGATGTGATCGAGCTGCGACGCATTCTGGTGCAGCGGCAGGACTGCCGAGGGCGCAGACGGCGGCCGGGGCCGGCTGTGTGCCAGCAGCGCACGACACCGTTCGACGCGGCCGTCGTGGCCGGAGTCGAGCCCGCGGCCGACTGGCCGCCCGCCAAGGCCCAGGACACCGGCCGCGCCCCGGTGCTGTGGCTGGCCGGCCCAGCCAGCTGATTCGACGGACGGAGCCGCCACAACCCTTGGCAGACCCAGGCCTAGGCTTCCTCCCTACAGCAGATCCACCTCGGCGTCGACGTACCCGAACGCGTGGGCCATGTGCACCAGTGCCTCCCGCAGCAGACGCTGTCGCTCGACGCGACCCATGACCGGCGCCGCGGTGATGGCGACGGCCAACTGCGACCTGGGGCCGCCGTCGTTCGGACCGAGCGGCGTCAGGTCGACGAGCGTGTCCAGGACCGGTCGGACGCCGTTGTCAGCGGGCTGTTCGCACGTGATCCGCAGCTCGGTCGTGGGCGGGGCGGCCCACGACAGCGCGGCCGGGTCGCCCACGGCCTCGGGCAGCAGCTCGGCGGCCGTCTCCCACGCGGCGAGCAGCACGGCCTGGACCTCGTCGAGACCCAACTGCGTGTCCCATCCGGGTCCGAGGGCCGCCGCCCACGCCTCCGCGCTCTCGATCAGGACGTCCGCGCAGGCGACCACGATGGAGTCCACCGTGGTGGGCAGGGCGAGCATGGCGGAGGCCTTCACAGCCGAGCCGCCGTCGGGCCCGGCGATCGAGCACGTGTATCCGGCCGACCGGCCCGAGTTGCCAAAAGGTCCCCGCTCCCAGAGAGCGGCGGGCAGCTCGGCGCCCCGACGGCGGGACAGCAGTGTCACCGCACCCGCTAGCGCACTGTGCGGAAGCAGCTGCTCCAGCTGCGTATGCCGGGACTTGTTGATCTCCAGCGTGCTCACCTCGGCCCAGGGCAGGTTCACCAGCGCCCGCAGGCGTAGCGCCGGCGTCTGGCCGGCAGTGCCGATGTCCGCAGAGCGGCCCTGGTTCAGGCTGAAGCGGGGGAGCGGCTGCCATCGCCACACGCCACGCCCCGAGCACGTCAAGAGGCCCGGCCCCCACGATCCGCCGTCGAGGTCCACGCGCCGGGCGTCGGCCGGGATCACCCACGGAGCGTTCGTGCCCGCGGGAGCGCGGG
>NZ_JAVRFH010000019.1:0-139031 GCF_031845825.1 Streptomyces lancefieldiae
GTGTTGTACGACAACGGTCAGGCGAGTGACGGTGCGAACCGTACGGCGTTGTGGACGTTGAGCAGTACGGGTGCCGGGTTCGGTGCGCCGGTCCGCAAGTGGGACAGCACCGGGGCCATCAGCTGGGGCTGGGAGCGTTCCAAGGTGACGTCGGGTGATTTCGACGGGGACGGCCGCACTGATGTGGGTGTGCTGTACGACAACGGTCAGGCGAGTGACGGTGCGAACCGTACGGCGTTGTGGACGTTGAGCAGTACGGGTGCCGGGTTCGGTGCGCCGGTCCGCAAGTGGGACAGCACCGGGGCCATCAGCTGGAACTGGGGGCGCAGTGAGCTCACCTGACCCCGCGCGCCGCGCGTAGGCCGCGGCACACCGGGCGGTCCGTGGGAGCCGGGCGGGGCGTTTCGGCGTCTGTGCCGGTATGGACCTTGAGAAACGGCCCCTCGGCGGGGACCCGCAGGAGCCGCTGGAGCCGCCGCGGCGATCGGACGCCGAGGGGTGTCTCGTCGTGGCGGTCCGGATACCGGTGCGGATCGCCGTCCTGGTGCTGGTCGTGCCGGTGCGGATGGTGTGGGACGCGCTGGTCGTCGGCGGGCGGGCGCTGCGGGACACGGTGCTGCGCCCGTTGGGGCGGGCGTCGTGGTGGCTCGGGCGGGCCGTGTTCGTGTGGCCGCTGGTCGGGGTGTGGCGGTATGCCGTCGTGCCGGTGGCCAAGGGCCTCGCCCGGCTCGGGAACGTGCTGCTCGTCGTACCGACGGTGTGGGTGTACCGGTGGGTGCTGACGCCGGTCGGGCACGCGATCGCCCGGTTCCTCGAGGGCGTGGGCGCCGTGCTCGCCGCCCTCGGGCGCGGGCTGTACGCCGGTCTCGCGTGGCTCGCGCGGTGTCTCGTGGTCGTACCGGCGGTGTGGCTCCACACCTGGGTCCTCACTCCGGTCGGGCACGCGCTCGCCTGGTGCGGGAAGGGGCTGGTCCGGTGCCTGGGCCTGGTCGTCACCGGGGTCGGCGCGGCGCTGTACTGGACCGCCCGGCTGCTGCTGGTGCTGCCCGCTCTCGCGCTGTGGCGGTGGGTGCTCGCGCCGGTCGGCCGGGGGGTCGCCGTGATCGGCCGTGAGGTCGGGGACGCCCTCGGGCACGCCTGGCGGATCGCGGGGCACCTCTCGCGCGCCGTGGGGCGGTTCCTCGGCACCGTTGTGCGGTGGGCCGTCGCCGAACCGGCGCGATGGGTGTACCGGAGCGTGCTGACCCCGGTGGGGCACGTGGTGCGGGACTCCGTCCTGCGGCCCGTAGCCGAGGCCTCGCGCAGCGTGGGGCAGGCAGCCCGGCAGGCGCTCGCCGCCGCCCGCCTGTCCGTGCGGCAGGCCCGCGCCGACGTGCGGCGGGTGCTGTTCGGGGAGCCGGAACGGGCGCGGCCGGTGGACCGGCGGGAACCATCCGCCGTCGAGGCACGTACTCTTGGTAGCAGTACGACCGCTCTCACGAAGGACTGAACGACACTGGGCAAGCGACAGCCCGAAGGCCCGCCGCCCGTACCCGCGGTGCAGCGCATCCGACTGCGCTACACCAAGCGCGGCCGCCTCCGGTTCACCAGCCACCGTGACTTCCAGCGCGCCTTCGAGCGTGCGCTGCGCCGCGCCGAGGTGCCCATGGCGTACTCGGCGGGGTTCACGCCCCACCCGAAGGTGTCGTATGCCAATGCCGCACCCACCGGCACCGGCAGTGAGGCGGAATACCTGGAGATCGCGCTCACCGAGGCGCGTGACCCGGAGCGGCTCAGGCTGCTCCTCGACGAGTCGCTGCCCGCCGGGCTCGACATCGTCGAGGCGGTCGAGGCCCGGACGTCCGGGCTCGCCGACCGGCTGACGGCTTCCGTGTGGGAGCTGCGGCTGGACGGGGTGGAGGCCGCGGACGCCGAGCGCGCCGTGGCGGCGTTCAACTCGGCCGAGGCCGTCGAGGTCCAGCGCAGGACCAAGAACGGCGTCCGCACCTTCGACGCACGCTCCGCCGTCGCGAGTCTCGAGAGTGCCGGAGCAGACGGTTCACCGGCCGATAGGCCGACCGACCGGCCCTGTGCGATACTGCGGCTGGTTGTTCGGCACGTGACGCCTGCCGTACGACCCGACGACGTCCTGTCCGGTCTCAGCGCCGTGGCCGACCTGGCGCCGCCGGTCCCCGCAGCGGTGACCAGGCTGGCGCAGGGGCTGTTCGATGAAGAGACCGGTGCGGTGACCGACCCGCTCGCGCCCGACCGCGAGGCAGAAGCGCCCGAGCCGCATCCGGCCGCCGCTGCTGCCGCCGCGAAGGCGTCGGCGTAAGGAAGGTTCCGCGTAGGGACGGACGTCGTAGCGCCGCCCTCGAACTCGGGAGCCACCTGGGTCGGGCAGCGCACCGACCACAAGACTTTCGCCAGGCCGTAGCCGACAAGGGGTGCGGAACCGGCGAGACAAGACACGGAGAGCTCCCGAGCGGCGCCCGCGCCCCGGACGGCGGCGACCGCGCATCGCGCGAGCCGCGGACGTCACCGGCGGTCGGCATGACCGACGCCGGACCAGGCGCGGCGCCCGGGAGCCTGACGGGAGAAACCCCCGCATGCCCGAATCGATTGACACCACAAAGTCCTCGACTTCCTCGACGGCGTCGACGGACTCCGAGCTGAACACCCCCAGCGACACCCTGCCGCCGCGTCGTCGGCGCAGGGCCGCGTCCCGCCCGGCGGGTCCGCCCTCCGGTGCGTCCGGCAGGTCTGTGGAGACCGTCGCGCCTGCCGAGGTGACCGCCGCGACCGACGAGGTCGACGAGGCGGAAGAGACCGATGAGGCCGCCGCGGTGACCGAGGCCCCCGAAGCGGCCCCGGAGCCCGTGCCCGCGGCTCGGCCGCGACGCCGCGCGGTGCGCCGCGCCTCCGCGCCCGCCGGGGCTCCGGCGTCGGTGGAGGCGGCCGAGACCGTCGTCCCGGCGGCCTCCGCCCCCGAGACGCCCGTCGAGCCCGAGCCCGCCGAGGCCACCAAGGTCACGGAGGAGGCCGCTCCGCGCCGTACCCGTCGTCGTGCCACGCGCAGTGTGACCTCGCCCGCCGAGCCGGCCGTCGCCGAGGTGGCGGCGTCCCCCGCCACGGAGGCAGCCGCGCCCGCCGAGGCCGCTCCGGCGACCGCCGAATCCACGGAGGAGGCCGCTCCGCGCCGTACCCGACGTCGTGCCACGCGGAAGGTGACCGCACCTGCTCCGGAACCGGCCGCCGCCGAGACCGGCACCGACATGGGTGAGCCCGCGCCGTCCGTCGAGCCCGCCCCGGCCGCCGAGGCCGCGAAGGTCCCCGGGACCGCCGCGCCCGCCGAGCCGGTCGAGGAGACCGCTCCGCGTCGTGCGCGCCGCCGGTCCGCCCGTAAGGCCGCCACCGGTTTCGCCGCGCCGGCCGGGACCGCCGCCGCGGCGTCCGACGAGGGGGAGGCCCCCAAGCGTCCGTCGCGTCCCGCGGTGGCCGTGTTCCAGGCGCCCGTGTTCGCCGAGCCGAAGTTCCAGACGCCCGAGCGGGCCGCGGCCGAGGCCGCCGCCGAGGCGGCCGGTGCCGGTTCGGCACAGGCGCCGCAGGCGCAGGCGCCCGAGGAGACGGAGGAGCTCCCGGAGGAGCAGGCCGCCGGGGCGCGCCGCCGCCGTCGGCGCCGTGGTGCCGCCGCCGAGGAGGGCACCGAGGAGCGGGCCGCCACCGTCGCGCAGGAGGAGCCCGAGACCGAGGCCGACGTCGACGTCGACGCCGACGAGACGGGCGAGGACCACGACGACGCCGAGGGCACCGAGGAGTCCGGCTCGCGCCGTCGCCGTCGCCGGGGCGGCCGCCGCCGTCGCCGGGGCGATGCCTTCGAGGGCGAGTCCGGCGAGTCCGTGGACGGTGACACCGAGCAGGTCGCCGCCGAGCAGGCCGCCCAGGACGCCGAGGACACCGCCGAGCAGGCCGAGGAGGACGCCGAGGAGGGCGAGGACGCCTCGGGCGAGGGCGGTGGCTCCAGCAGCAGCCGTCGTCGCCGTCGGCGCAGGCGCCGTGCCGGGGACGGCTCCGGTGAGCCCGAGTCGTCCGCCGACGACCCCGAGCGCACCGTCGTCAAGGTCCGCGAGCCCCGCGCGAAGGCCGAGCCGTCCGACGAGGTGCAGTCCATCAAGGGCTCGACCCGCCTGGAGGCCAAGAAGCAGCGCCGCCGGGAAGGCCGCGAGCAGGGACGCCGACGCGTTCCGATCATCACCGAGGCCGAGTTCCTGGCCCGCCGCGAGGCCGTCGAGCGCGTCATGGTCGTCCGCCAGCACGGCGAGCGCACGCAGATCGGCGTCCTGGAGGACGGGGTGCTCGTCGAGCACTACGTCAACAAGGAGCAGGCCACCTCGTACGTCGGCAACGTCTACCTCGGCAAGGTGCAGAACGTGCTGCCGTCGATGGAGGCCGCCTTCATCGACATCGGCAAGGGCCGCAACGCCGTCCTGTACGCCGGTGAGGTCAACTTCGAGGCGCTGGGCATGGCGAACGGCCCGCGCCGCATCGAGTCCGCCCTCAAGTCCGGCCAGTCGGTCCTCGTGCAGGTCACCAAGGACCCGATCGGCCACAAGGGCGCTCGCCTGACCAGCCAGGTCTCCCTCCCCGGCCGCTACCTGGTCTACGTGCCCGAGGGCTCGATGACCGGTATCAGCCGCAAGCTGCCCGACACCGAGCGGTCCCGGCTGAAGACCATCCTCAAGAAGATCGTCCCCGAGGACGCGGGCGTCATCGTGCGCACCGCCGCCGAGGGCGCGAGCGAGGACGAGCTGCGCCGCGACGTCGAGCGGCTCCAGGCGCAGTGGGAGGAGATCCAGAAGAAGGCCAAGAGCGGCGGCAGCTCGAACGCGCCCTCGCTGCTGTACGGCGAGCCCGACATGACCGTCCGGGTCGTGCGCGACATCTTCAACGAGGACTTCTCCAAGGTCGTCGTCAGCGGCGACGACGCCTGGCAGACCATCCACGGCTACGTGTCCCACGTGGCCCCGGACCTCGCCGACCGGCTGTCCAGGTGGACCTCCGAGGTCGACGTCTTCGCCACCTACCGGATCGACGAGCAGCTCGCCAAGGCGCTGGACCGCAAGGTGTGGCTGCCCAGCGGCGGTTCGCTGGTGATCGACCGGACCGAGGCGATGATCGTCGTCGACGTCAACACCGGCAAGTTCACCGGGCAGGGCGGCAACCTCGAGGAGACGGTCACCAGGAACAACCTGGAGGCGGCCGAGGAGATCGTGCGCCAGCTCAGGCTGCGCGACCTCGGCGGCATCATCGTCATCGACTTCATCGACATGGTGCTGGAGTCCAACCGGGACCTGGTGCTGCGGCGTCTGCTGGAGTGCCTGGGCCGGGACCGGACCAAGCACCAGGTCGCCGAGGTGACCTCGCTGGGCCTGGTGCAGATGACCCGCAAGCGGGTGGGCCAGGGGCTGCTGGAGTCGTTCTCGGAGACCTGCGTCCACTGCAACGGGCGCGGTGTCATCGTCCACCTGGACCAGCCGGCCTCCGTCGCCGGTGGTGGCGGCAAGCGCCGCAAGCGGGCGCGGGCCGGTGCCGAGCAGCCGCACGAGTACGAGGCCGTGGCCGGCGTCGAGACCGGTCCGACGGCGGAGCAGGAGGCGGACACCGAGTCCGAGGCGGAGGTCGCCGCCGAGGTGGCCGAGCCGGTCGCCCTCCCGGCGCCCGAGTTCGTCCCGGACGAGGAGCTGTACAGCAGCGCCGCCGAGGCCGAGGCCGCCGCCACGCGTGGTCGCGGTCGGCGTCGCACGGGCCGGCGGGCGTCGGCCCCGGCGGGCGCCCCGAAGGCGGCCAGGGGCGAGGCCGCCCGGAGGGAGGCGGCGGCGCTCGCCGAGGCACCGACGGCGCAGGACGTCACGGCCGAGGAAGAGGTCGAGCGTCCGGTCGTGCGGCAGTCGGCCGCCGAGGTCCTGTCCGAGCCCGCGGCCGTCGAGGACGCCGTGTCCGGTGCCCCGGCCCCGGCCGCCACCGAGGCCGCGGCTGCCGCGCAGGCCCCGTCCGGTACCGAGGTGCCGGCCCCGGAGGAGGCCGCGCCGAAGGGCCGTACCCGCCGTCGGGCCACCCGGAAGGTGTCCGCACCGGCCGGTTCCCCCGCGGGCGCCGAGGCCGCCGTGCTGACGGTCCCCGAGACCGTGCCGTCCCGGGAGCCCGCGCAGCCCGAGCAGGCGCCGCAGGCCCCGGCGGCCGCGGAGCCGTCCGCGGAGCCGTCCGGGACGGTCGCCGAGAGCGCCGCCCCGGGCCGTCCGCGGCGTCGGGCCGTGCGCAAGCCCACCACGCCCACCGCGTCCGAGGAGACGGCCGTCGTGGTCGTCCCGTCGGCCCCGGCACAGGACGTGGCGGAGCAGGCCACGGCCGTGGAGGCACCCGAGGCGGAGGCCGCCGAGGAGGCCGCGCCGGCCAAGAAGGCGGCGGCCCGCAAGACGGCCAAGAAGGCCACGGCGAAGAAGGCCGCCACCAAGCAGGCCGCCACCAAGAAGGCCGCCACGAAGAAGGCCGCCACCGAGAAGACCGCGGCCAAGAAGACGACGACCGCGAAGAAGGCCACGGCCAAGAAGGCGGCCAAGACGACGACCGCCAAGAAGGCCACGGCCAAGAAGACGGCGTCGAAGAAGACCGCGGCGGCCGCCCAGCAGGCACCGTCGTCGGTCACGGCCCCCACCGACGAGGGCTGAACCGGCCCGCTGCCGACACACGTGTGGTCCTGTCCGCTCGCAATCCGTCCGGACAGGACCACACGTTTGCCCGGACTTCCTCGGGCGCATCATCACCGACAGCCGTGCCACCGACCCGCCCCCGCGAGGAGAGATGATCACGTGCCGGTACTGACGAGGCTCATTCCCTCGCCGCTCGTCGTGGACATCCGGCCGGGCGCCCTCGACGACCTGGCGAGCGTCCTCGCGGACCAGCGGATCGCGCAGTCCGGAAGGCTCGCCGTGGCGATCAGCGACGGCTCGGGGACACGGCTGCGCCGGCGGTTGTCGCCGTCCCTGCCCGGCGCCGACTGGTTCGAGGTCGGTGGCGGCACCCTCGACGACGCGGTGCGGCTCGCCGACGGCATGAAGGCGGGCCGCTACGACGCGGTCGTCGGGCTCGGCGGCGGCAAGATCATCGACTGTGCCAAGTTCGCCGCGGCACGCGTGGGCCTGCCCATGGTCGCCGTGGCCACCAACCTCTCCCACGACGGCATCTGCTCGCCCGTGTCGATCCTGGACAACGACGCGGGCCGTGGCTCGTACGGCGTGCCGACGCCCATCGCGCTCGTCGTCGACCTCGCGGTGATCCGTGAGGCGCCGATCCGCTACGTGCGCTCCGGGATCGGCGACGCCGTCTCCAACATCTCCGCGGTCGCCGACTGGGAGCTGGCCCACCGGGTGGGCGGCGAGAAGGTCGACGGCCTCGCCGCGGCCCTGGCCCGGCAGGCCGGCGAGGCGGTGCTGCGCCACCCCGGCGGCTGCGGCGACGACGCCTTCCTGACCGTGCTGACCGAGGGCCTGGTGCTGTCCGGCATCGCCATGACGATCGCCGGGCACACCCGGCCCTCGTCCGGCGCCTGCCACGAGATCAGCCACGCGCTCGACCTGCTGTACCCGGGGCGCGCGGCCAGCCACGGCGAGCAGGTCGGCATCGGCGCGGCCTTCGCGACGCATCTGCGGGGCGATCACGAAGGCGCCCTGCTGATGGCGGGGACGCTGCGCCGGCACGGGCTGCCGGTGGTGGCCCGGGAGATCGGGTTCGACGACGACGAGTTCGTACGGGCCGTGGGGTTCGCCCCGCGGACCCGGCCCGGCCGGTACACGATCCTGGAGCACCTCGACCTGTCGCCGGTGCGGGCCGGGGAGGCGTACGCCGAGTACGTCGCGGCGGTGGCCGACTGAGGCGCGGGGGCCCGGTTTGACCCCTGTCGTGCGGGCCCGTAATCTTGACCGTCGGCGTGTCGACTGACGCGTCACATCCCCGTAAACCTCTTTCCTTCCGGGTGCGGGCCGTCATGGGCCCCGGCCGGGAGAGGCTGTCCGCGTGTTACCGGGCGGCTGGACTGCGGGGGTGCCGTTCCCGAGCGAGAGAGTGAGATCCGCGTGTACGCCATCGTGCGCAGCGGTGGTCGCCAGCACAAGGTTGCTGTCGGCGACATCGTTGAGGTTGACAAGATTTCCACCGCCAAGGTCGGCGACACGGTCGAGCTCTCGACCCTGCTCGTTGTCGACGGCGACGCTGTGACCAGCGACCCGTGGGTGCTGGCCGGCATCAAGGTCCAGGCCGAGGTCGTGGACCACCACAAGGGCCAGAAGATCGACATTCTGCGCTACAAGAACAAGACCGGCTACCGCCGCCGTCAGGGCCACCGCCAGCAGTACACGGCGATCAAGGTCACTGAGATCCCCGCGGCCGCGAAGTAAGGGACTGAGAACAGATGGCACACAAGAAGGGCGCATCGTCCACTCGGAACGGTCGCGACTCCAATGCCCAGCGGCTCGGCGTGAAGCGCTTCGGCGGTCAGGCCGTCAACGCGGGTGAGATCCTGGTCCGCCAGCGCGGCACCCACTTCCACCCGGGTGCGGGCGTCGGCCGTGGCGGCGACGACACGCTGTTCGCGCTGCAGGCCGGTGCGGTGCAGTTCGGCACCCACCGTGGCCGCAAGGTCGTGAACATCGTTCCGGTCGCCTGATCGGAAACTTTCGCGAGGCGGACCTCACTTCCCCCGGTGGGAAGCGGGTCCGCCTTTCGCGTGTTGGTCAAAGAGACATTCCCGTAGTAACTGGAGGCACATCCCATGACCACCTTCGTGGACCGCGTCGAGCTGCACGTCGCCGCGGGTAACGGAGGCCACGGCTGTGCCTCCGTCCACCGTGAGAAGTTCAAGCCGCTCGGCGGCCCGGACGGCGGCAACGGCGGCCGTGGCGGCGACGTGATCCTCACCGTCGACCAGTCGGTGACCACGCTCCTCGACTACCACCACTCCCCGCACCGCAAGGCCACCAACGGCAAGCCCGGCGAGGGCGGCAACCGCTCCGGCAAGGACGGCCAGGACCTGGTCCTGCCCGTGCCCGACGGCACCGTGGTCCTCGACAAGGCGGGCAACGTCCTCGCCGACCTGGTCGGGCACGGCACCTCGTACGTCGCCGCACAGGGCGGCCGGGGCGGCCTCGGCAACGCGGCGCTGGCCTCCGCGCGGCGCAAGGCGCCCGGCTTCGCGCTGCTCGGCGAGCCTGGCGATCTCCAGGACATCCACCTGGAGCTGAAGACCGTCGCCGACGTGGCGCTGGTCGGCTACCCGAGCGCCGGCAAGTCCTCGCTGATCTCCGTGCTGAGCGCGGCGAAGCCGAAGATCGCGGACTACCCGTTCACGACGCTCGTGCCGAACCTCGGCGTGGTGACGGCCGGCTCGACCGTCTACACCATCGCGGACGTCCCCGGTCTCATCCCCGGCGCCAGCCAGGGCAAGGGCCTCGGCCTGGAGTTCCTGCGGCACGTGGAGCGGTGCAGCGTGCTGGTGCACGTCCTGGACACGGCCACGCTGGAGTCGGACCGCGACCCGGTCTCCGACCTGGACATCATCGAGGCGGAGCTCAGGGAGTACGGCGGGCTGGACAACCGGCCCCGGATCGTCGTCCTCAACAAGATCGACGTACCCGACGGCAAGGACCTCGCCGAGATGGTGCGGCCCGACCTGGAGGCGCGCGGCTACCGGGTCTTCGAGGTGTCGGCGGTGGCCCACATGGGGCTGAAGGAGCTGTCCTTCGCGCTGGCCGAGCTGGTGGCGACCTCGCGTGCCGCCCGGCCGAAGGAGGAGGCCACGCGGATCGTCATCCGGCCCAAGGCCGTGGACGACGCCGGTTTCACCGTCACCCTCGAGGAGGACGGCCTGTTCCGCGTGCGCGGCGAGAAGCCCGAACGCTGGGTGCGGCAGACCGACTTCAACAACGACGAGGCCGTCGGCTACCTCGCCGACCGCCTCAACCGCCTCGGTGTCGAGGAGCGGCTGCTGAAGGCCGGCGCCCGCGGCGGCGACGGCGTGGCCATCGGCCCCGAGGACAACGCGGTCGTCTTCGACTGGGAGCCGTCGGTGACGGCCGGCGCCGAGATGCTCGGGCGCCGCGGCGAGGACCACCGCTTCGAGGCGCCCCGTCCCGCCGCCCAGCGACGCCGGGACCGGGACGCCGAACGGGACGAGGCTGAGCGGGAGTTCGACGGCTTCGAGCCCTTCTAGTGCCGCGGCAGGCAACGTCCGTCCGGTAAGGAGCGGCGTCCGGTGCGTGCTCTCGGCGTGCCGGCCGGAAGCCCTCGTACTGGACGTACTCGGGCTTTCGGCCGGTGCGGCGAGAGTGCGTGCCGGGCGTCGCGACGGGGCGAACGTTGCCTGTTGCGGCACTAGCTCCAGACCTGGGCTCCGGCCCGCCCGGCACCGCCTGCGGTGGGTGTCGATCCGGTGCCCCTCTCCGCCACGCCGGCCACGGCCGCACGACGCGGGAAGGGGGCGCCGGACCAGCCGCACGGTGCCTTGGTCCGTATGGGGCGACGCCGGTGAGCGGCCGCCCGCGCCAGGCCGGCCGCTCCGGCGCAGAGTCCGCGGGGACGGAGACAGCCGCAGCCTGTCGCGTGGTACGACTGCGCCGACGGCGGCGAACGTCCACCGGTGACGCCACGGCTACGGCGACTCGGCTTGGCGGACCCATTCCGTACAGGCGGGAGCGGCCGTCACGTGTCGCGGCGTCGCGGCGGCGGCTTGAGGCTGAAAGCGGCGCTGTTCAGCCAGCGCCGCGCGGCCCGGGCCACCGGGCGCTCGACGAACCGCTGCATCACGTACGACAGCGCGACCAGGCCGGCGACGGTGATCCCGACCACCACCCAGGGATCGGCACGGTCGCCGAAGTGGTGCACCACGGTGACTCCGACGACGTCGTGCAGCAGGTACAGCGGGAAGGTCAGCGTGCCCGCCAGGGTCAGCCACCGCCAGCGGATCCTACGGGTCCAGCCGAGGGCGACGGCGGCGACCAGCAGGAAGAACACCGTGGTCACCAGGACCAGCCAGCCACGCCACGGCGCCCAGGTGGCCCAGTTGTTGCGTCCGCCGTGCGGTGCCAGGAGGAAGTGCAGCGCCAGCAGCCACGACATGGCGACGATGCCCCACAGCAGCGGCGTCGGCCGGTAGCGGTACATCAGGTAGAAGGCCAGGCCCGCGATGAAGAACGGCGCGGACGTCGGATTGACCAGCGTCGTGAGCAGCGGAATGCCGGCCCGGGGCGCCAGCACCGCGGCGACCGTCCACACACCGCAGTAGATCACCACGCGCTGGTAGGTGAGGCCCTTCCACACCACGACCGCGAAGGTGAGGTAGAAGCAGAGCTCGGGCCAGAGCGTCCAGTAGACCGGGTCGAGGTTGTCCACGCCGAGCGGGCTCTGCAGCATCGTGAAGTTGGCGAACAGCAGCCGGGGGTTCGGGTGTCCGAACGGGGTGTCGAACGCGTAGATGACGCAGGCCGACACCACGATCGCCACCCAGTACATCGGGTACAGCCGGGTCACGCGCGAGATGAAGAAGTCGCGCGGAGTGCGTCCCCAGGCGCTCATGCAGATGACGAAGCCGCTGATGAGGAAGAACAGCTCGACGCCGAGCCGGCCGAAGGCGAAGTAACCGTGCGCCTCCGGGAAGAGCTCCTCGTACGGGCGGCCCCAGACGAAGTGCATGGCACCCGGAGTCTGGCCGACGAAGTGGAAGAGCACGACCGACAGGGCGGCCAGGAACCGCAGCCCGTCCAGCGCGGCGAGCCGGTTCTTGCGGACGACCGGACCGGCCTCGGCGACACGGGCCTCGGCAGCGGCCCGCGGCGGTGACACCCGTGTGGCGTCCGCGCCCTCGCGCGGCTGCTCCGTGGAATGGTCCGCCGGTGTCCGTTGATCTGTCTGACCCACGTCTGTCCTTTCAGCCCTGTCTCCGACCCCCCTCAGTGAGGACCTGCTACCCAAACGACCGGCAGGCAGCGGTAATGGTTGTAGGCACCTTTCAAGTACTTACGGACCATTAGCCCCCCCCCAGATCGGTGGGCGCGACGGCGGGCCGCTGCTGACTCGCGCGACCGTAGGGGCGAGGAGCACCGCATCCAAGGCGTCCGGCAGGGCGGGGACCCGGTGGTGGCGCCACCACCGGGTCCCCGCCCTGCCCACCTAGTGCCGCAACAGGCAACGTTCGCCCCGTCGCGACGCCCGGCACGCACTCTCGCCGCACCGGCCGAAAGCCCGAGTACGTCCAGTACGAGGGCTTCCGGCCGGCACGCCGAGAGCACGCACCGGACGCCGCTCCTTACCGGGCAAACGTTGCCTGCCGCGGCACTAGTGCGAGTGGCGGACAGGGAGAGGGACAGGTGTCACCGCTCGAGGAGAGCGAAGAGTTCCTCCCAGCGAGTGACGATCCTGTCGGTGGAGTAGCGCCGGATGTTCGCGCGGGCCGCCTCGCCCATCCGGTCGCGCATCTCCTGGTCGGAGATCAACTTGCAGAGCTGGCGGGCCAGCTCGGAGGTGTTGCCGGGCGGGGCGAGGAGGCCGTCCTCACCGTCGTCGATGATCTCGTGCACGCCGGGGGCCACGTCGAAGGCGACGCAGGGCACGGCGGTGGCCATGGCCTCCATCAGGGCGAGCGGGAAGCCCTCGCCGCGGGAGCTGAGTACGAACAGGGAGCTCTGCCGCAGGGCGCCCGGGACGTCACTGGTACGGCCCATCCACTCCACCGACGACTCGATCCCGAGCTCGGCGGCCTGCTTGTGCAGCGCGGACTCCTCGGGGCCCGCGCCGTAGATCCGCAGCGTCCAGTCGGGGTGCTCGGGAACGACCTCGGCCCAGGCCGCCAGGAGCAGGTCGACGCCCTTCTCCTCGTGCAGTCGGCCGATGCTCACCACGGTCCTGGACTCGCGGCGCGAAGGCGTCTCCGGGAAGAACGGCAGCGGGTTCGGCATGAACCCGACGTTGTCCATGCGCTGGCGGATCCACCGGTCCGCGTCCTCGCGGGTCAGCGTGAGCATGCGGTCCACGTCCGCGTAGTAGCGCTTCACCCGCTGGAAGCGAGAGGACTTGCGGCAGGTTTCGAACGACTCGTGGCTCATGCCGATCAGCGTCACGTTCGAGGTGTCGGCGAGGGCTACCCACTCCATCGCCCACACCTGCGTGACGATGACGACCGAGCCCGGGCGGGCCGCCCGGAACATGGCGGTCAGCTTGGCCGCCTGCTCGCGCACGCCGGCGTCACGGGCGGCCTGGCGGCGATGCTCGACCAGGTCGAGGCGGCCCTTGAGACCGGACGTGGACTTCACGCCGGGCGGGTGGACGTCGTACAGCGTCGTCACCCGGGGCGCCAGGTCGTCGCCGATCTCGGCGGCGCGGCCCTCGGGCGGGGGGACGATGCCCACGAGGTGCACCTGGTGGCCGCGGTCACTGAACAGACGGGCCATCTGGTGGGACCAGCTGGTGATGCCGCCCAGCTCGTTCACGCTGTTGGAGACGAAGAAGATGTCCCGCAAGGGGGAGGCCGCCTGCGGGGCCTCGGCGGATTCGGTCCGGGATGCGGTCTGCATGGCCATCAACGGCTCCACTCGGCGAAGAACTGGTCGACGATGCTCTGGGCGGCGTTGCCCTGGTCGTATTCGCCGAACCGGGCGACGAACCTTTCACGTGCCGAGGCGTAGTCGAGTGCCTGGGTGTCCAGGGATTTCACCGCGGCGTACAACTCCTCTTCGGTGGAGAACACCGGACCGGGCGCTGACTCGTGGAGGTCGAAGTAAGTGCCGCGGCTCTCGTGGGCGTACTCGTCGTAGTCGTACGCGAAGAAGAGCATGGGGCGGTCGAGGAGCGCGTAGTCGAACATCACGGAGGAGTAGTCCGTGATCAGCGCGTCCGCGAGCTCCAGGATCGGAGTGATGTCGTGGTGACCGGACACGTTGATGACGCGGCCGCGCACGGTCGGCGGCAGCACCACGTGGTTGAGGTAGTGCGCGCGCACCAACAGCACGTAACGGTCGCCGAACTCCTCGGCGAACCGCTCCACGTCGAAGGGCAGCTCGAAGCGGTTGTACCGGCCTCCGGTCCTGCGGAAGGTCGGGGCGTACAGCAGCACGGTCTTGTCGGCCGCGATCCCCAGCTCCGCGGCGAGCGAACCGGCCCCGTCGCGGCCCTCGGCGAGCTCCTGACGACGGGTGCGGACCAGCGAGTCGTTGCGCGGGTATCCCACGCGCAGCAGTGTCTTCTCCTGCAGCCGGAACGCCTTGGCCAGTGTGCGCACGTCGTGCTCGGAGCGGACCAGGAAGCGGTCGAAGCGGTCCAGTGCGTCCTGCTGCGCCTGCTGCTGGGCCCGGGACATCCTCTTGAGCTCGGCGAGGTCGAAGCCCATGCGCTTGAGCGCCGAGCCGTGCCAGGTCTGGATGTACGTCGTCTCGGGGCGCTTGGTCAACTTCAGCGGGAAGCCCTGGTTGTCCACCCAGAACTCCGCCTGGGCCAGCGCCTTGAGATAGGGGAGCGACCAGCGGCGGACCAGCGTGGCGTCCTTCGGGAAGTCCTTCGGTGTGTCCGTGTACGACCAGATCGCCTCGAACTTCAGCCCTCGGCGACGCATCTCCTCGTAGATGGCGCGCGGGCTGTCGCTGTACTGGCGGCCGAGGTGGCTCTCGAAGACGACGGTGCGCTTCTTGATTGGGAGGCGGCTGAAGACCTCGTGGTAGAAGCGGAGCTTGGTGTCACCGGAGGTGAGGGTCTTGCGCAGGGACTCCGCCCGGCGGTAGCTCGACTTGGCGAGCGCGCCCGGTCTGCCGCGCACTCCGCGGTCGATGAACGCCTGCGCCCGTTGGCCGGTGCGGCTCTCGGTGACCAGTTGGAAGGCGAGGTGCCCCTTGGCGGAGACATGCGGCTTCAGGTGGTCGGCGACGATGCGGGTCAGTCGTGGCCGCACCGGTAGGTTGCGCTGGGACAGGTCGGTGTCGCCGACGGTGAGCCGGGTGGTGGTGCGCGTGCCGTTCACGTCCAGGTTGAGCCGCACGTCCCAGACGACGTCGACGATGCCCAGCGGACGCAGGCCGTCGGTGAGGTCGGCCTCGGCTTCCCAGTGCACGCTCTCGCCGTCGTGGCGCAGGGCACGCACCGGGAAGCTGAAGGACTGGAGGCTGCGGCGGCGGGCACTGAACAGCAGCTCGCCCTTCAGCTCGGTGTCGGCCGGGATCACGCCCAGCGGGTTGGTGATGTCGCCGGCCATGCGCACCGTGTGGTCCGTGACGGCGAAGTCCGAGAGCTGGTTGCGCAGGAACATCTTGTCGAGCGGCTTCTCGTGGTAGCCGAGGTCCGTCACGTCGAGGACGGCGCGGCCCCGCTCGTCGTCCAGGTGCTCGGCGCACCAGTAGATCCTGCCGTCCCGCTCGGCGAGCGGAGAGGAGATCTTGCCGCGGTGGGTGAGGGTGTCGACGGCCGGGATCAGCCGCTCCCAGTCGCCCTGCTGCAGCAGATAGGCGCAGATGGCCTGGATCGGCGGGACGTTGGCGAAGGCTTCCGGGCTCAGCGTGGCCAGGTACTCCTGGGACAACGCCGCGAACTCGCGGCGGTAGGCGTCGTCACGGAACGGCAGGTCGCGCAGGTGCAGCACCAGGTCGTGCTTGAGGAACTTGACGTCCTTGGCGAGTTTCATGTCGGTCAGACCGTGCTCCGCCAACAGGGCGTCGATACGCCGGTGGATCTCCAGCCGGTGCACGAAGTTGGTCATGTCGTGTCGGCTGTTGGTCACCGACTTGTTCTCGGCCCGTTCGTGGACGTGCCAGAAGTAGACCTGGTTGGGTATGAGGGTGATTTTCTCCGCGGCCAGGTAGGCCTCGGCTATGAACATCAGGTCCTCGTAGAACATGCCCTTGGGGAACCGCAGGTCATGATCGATGAGGAAGTCGCGCCGGTAGCACTTGTTCGTTGACAGGGTGTCCCATACGAGGAGGTCCGGCAGTTCCGTGACGGAGGACACGGTGCGGGTGGTGTTGTACAGCCAGGGGTACCACTCGTTGCGCCGCTCGTTGCGCGTGTCCTTGTGCAGGCGCACACACAGGCCGGAAACCATGTCGGAGCCGGTCTCGTCGGCGGCTTCGAGCATGTTTCGGCAGGCGTTGCGCTCCAGGACGTCGTCACTGTCCAGGAACATCACGTAGCGGCCGTTGGCCTGCTGGATGCCCAGGTTGCGCGGCTCGCCGCCGGCGCCGCTGTTCTCCGGCAGTTGGAACGCGCGAACCCGGTCGGGGTGGGCGGCCTGCAACTCCTGCGCCACCCGGAAGGACCCGTCGGAACTGCAGTCGTCCACAATCACGACTTCGACATTCCGCAGTGTCTGATCCAGCACGGACTGGACTGCGGTCGGCAGCCGCTCGGCGTCGTTGTAGACGATCACCACTACGGAGATGTCCGGCACAGCAACCTCAACCCTCGTTTTGGATAACTTCGGCTTTAAAGATATCGCCCTGGTACGCATACGATGACGGCTGGCGGGGAAGCGGTGACCGAACAGGCGGCCGCGCGGCAGCGGCGCCTGGCCGGAGTTGCGGAAGCGTGACCCCGAGGGGCGGTTCGGCTGGGTTGAGGCCGGTTGCGGCGATGCCACCCGGCCCGGTGGCCACGACTCCCCGCCCCCGCGGTCCTTGCCGGGTCTCACCGGCCTGCGCGTTCGCCTCGCTCTCCCTGACGGGGTGATGAGCCTCCCCCTTCATCAGATGTCACGCGGACGACGCGCTGTCGGTTCCCGGGCGGGCGGACGGGCGACCGCCGAGCGTTCTCGGCGGCCCTCAGGACGCGACGGGTTCCTCCGCCTGGTCCGCCGTGAGCGCCTCGGCAGGCGTCGGGACGTGCCGGCGTTCGTCGAATCGAACCACGGGCAGCAGCTCCTCCTCGCCGAGGAAGACCCGTCGTACGACGCGTTCGGCTGCGTGTCCGTCGTCGAATTCGCAGAAACGCCGACGGAAGACGTCCCGGCGCTCGGCCGTCTCCGGGCTGTCGTAGTCGCCCGAGGCGAGCAGCCGCAGCAGCTCCGCCTGTGTCGTGGCCACCGCGCCGGGCGGTTCCTGGAGCAGGTCGAAGTAGGTGCCGCGCACCGCGGAGTAGACGTCCCAGTCGGGGACGTAGCTGATGATCGGGCGGTCCAGCACGGCGTAGTCGAACATCGCCGAGGAGTAGTCCGTGATCAGCGCGTCCGCGGCGAGGTAGAGCTCCTCCACCCGGGCGTGCCCGGACACGTCGACGATGCGGCCGGTGCGGCGCAGTTCCGACACGTGCGGGGAGCTGCCGTAGAAGTAGTGGCCGCGCACCAGCACGGTCACGTCCGGGCCGAGCTCGTCGGCGAGCCGGGCCAGGTCCAGCGGCGGTGTGAAGCCCGGCTGGTACTCGCGGTGCGTCGGCATGTACAGGAACGCCTTGGCGCCGTCGGCCAGCCCCAGCGCCGCACGCGCCGCGCGCACGTCCCCCCAGGTGGCGTTGGCGAGGACGTCGTTGCGCGGGTAGCCGGTCTCCAGCGTGGTGTAGGAGCAGGGGTAGACCCGCTCCCAGATGACGGTCGAGAACCGGTTGGAGCTGATGCTGTAGTCCCAGCGGTCGCACCGCTTCAGGAGCTTGTCGAAGTTCATGTCGGTGGAGGCCGGGAACTTCTGCTGGTCCAGGCCCATGCTCTTCAGCGGAGTGCCGTGGTGGGTCTGCACATGGATCTGACCCTCGCGCTTGACCACGGAGTCCGGGAAGTTCACGTTGTTCACGAGGTACTTGGCGCGGGCCACGGCAGCCCAGTACTCGCGCGAGCCCACCCGGACGACCCGCACGCCCTTGGGCACCTTGGCCACGTGCTCCGCGTGGACCGCCCAGACGCGGCGCATCCGTGGGGCCAGCCGGGCCAGTTCGGCGTCGATGGCAGCCGGGTTGCAGGAGACGCTGCGGCTCCAGTAGGCGGAGAACAGCACCAGGTCCTCCTCCAGCGGCAGCCTGAGCTGCGACTGGTAGAAGGCGCCCATCGCTCCACGCTTGGACCGGTTGAGCGCGGTGCGGGTACTGGTGCGGACCCGCCGGCGGAACTTCGCCGCGGCGAGGACGCTGACCATGGCCGCGTACGCGTCGCGCTCCAGTATCCCGTACTTGTGGCCGCGGCCACCGGCCGGGCGGGAGAAGCCCTTGGGCACACGGGCGCGGTAGTCGGCCGCGGCGCGGTGGAAGAACTCCGCCCGCGCGTCCTGCGGCAGGCGGCCCGGCCGCTCCAGGACGGTCAGGTAGTGGTCGACCATCTTGCGGAACAACGGGCCGCGCCACTGCGCGAGTTCCTCGTGCGCGTCGAGGTGGTCGAAGACGCGGCGGTACTGGTCGAAGACGTCGAAGTGCTTGCGGCTGACGGTCTTGAGGATGTTGCCGCCCTCGCGGCGCTGCCGGTAGTGCACGCAGACGCGGTCCAGTACGGCGATCCGCTCGGCGCTGATCAGGGAGCGGAACGTCCAGGGGGCGTCCTCGTAGTACCCGGGCGGGAAGGTGAGCCCGGCGCGCGTCACGAAGTCGCGACGGTAGGCCTTGTTCCAGACGATCTGCAGCAGGTCGAGCAACCGGGGGCGCTCGGCGAGGGAGAAGACGTCCGGGCCGTCCTCCTTGAGCAGGTCCGCGCGCATGTTCGGGCGGACGCTGCCGTTCCAGTAGGTGCGGGCGTAGTCGAAGACGAGGATCTCGGGATTGCCCGTGGCTTCGAGCCGGTCGTGGATGGCGGACAACGCGCCGTCGGACAGCGTGTCGTCACTGTCCAGGAACAGGACGTACTCACCGGTGGCCTTTTCCAGCCCGGCGTTGCGCGCCCGCCCCAGTCCCACGTTCTCCGTGAGGTGAATCACACGAATTCTGGAGTCACGCTTGGCGTACTCGTCGAGGATGGCCCCTGACCCGTCGGGCGAGCAGTCGTCGACCGCGATGATCTCGAAGTCCGTGCAGTCCTGTCCGAGTACGGAGTCAAGGCATTCGGGCAGATAACCCTGCACCTTGTGGACGGGGACGACGAGGGAGAGTTTGGGCATCCTTACAACCTGTTCCGAGTACTGACCACGGGACCGCGGGCTGGGGTCGGAACGCGCTCCCGGCGCCGTGGGGGCATGAAGCGCGCCGTCGGATCAGCGTAGAGGATTCACGTGAAGTTTCCGTGAGCACGGTAGGCGGCCGTTCCGCCCCCGCCACGGCGGGGAATGCCCGGGGTCCAGGGGGTGAATCGATCACTTCCGGGCGGCTGGAGAACTTCCTCACAGTCCACCCCCCTGTCCCCTTTAGTGGGTTTTCGTGACCTTCCACCCCATGTGCCCGACTCGATTTTCCCTGGCGTACGGACGAGTCTGCACCCAGTGACGAAGACCTGGGAGGCATGAGGATGAGCTGGCTGGTCACGGGCGGTGCCGGGTACATCGGTGCGCATGTGGTGCGCGCCCTGGTCGACGGCGGGGAGCAGGTGGTCGTGTACGACGACCTGTCCACCGGCAGCACCGACCGCGTGCCCGAGGGCGTGCCGCTGGTGGTCGGCAGCGTGCTGGACGGGGCCCTCCTGGAGGGCGCGATGCGCGATCACGCCGTGACGGGTGTGGTGCACATCGCGGCCAAGAAGCAGGTGGGGGAGTCGATGGAGCGGCCGCTCCACTACTACCGGGAGAACGTCACGGGCCTGCAGACCCTCCTGGAGGCCATGACGTCGACGGGCGTCGGCCGCCTCGTCTTCTCCTCCTCCGCCGCCGTGTACGGCATGCCGGACGTGGACCTCGTCACCGAGGACACCCCCTGCCTGCCGATGAACCCCTACGGCGAGACCAAGCTGATCGGCGAGTGGCTGATCAACGCCGCCGCCCGGGCCCACGGCATCCGGGCCGCCTCCCTGCGCTACTTCAACGTCGCGGGCGCGGCCGGACCCGAGCTGTCCGACTCCGGCGCCTCCAATCTCATCCCCATGGTCTTCGAACGCCTGGAGGCGGGCGACGCCCCCCGTGTCTTCGGCGCCGACTACGCCACCCCCGACGGCACCTGCGTACGGGACTACATCCACGTCCAGGACATCGCCTCCGCCCACCTCGCGGCGGCCCGGCGCCTGACCGACGCGCCGGAGGGCGCCGCGCTCACCCTCAACATCGGACGCGGTGAGGGCAGTTCCGTCCGGGAGATGGTGGACCGCATCCTCAAGGTCACCGGCAGGCAGGACGTCGCCCCCCAGGTGACCGACCGCAGGCCCGGCGACCCGGCCCGCGTCGTCGCCTCCGCCGACCGCGCCCGTGAGGAACTCGGCTGGTCGGCCCGCCACAGTCTGGACGACATGATCGAGTCGGCCTGGCAGGGCTGGTGCCACCGGCACTGAACCGGTCTGCGGGCCGAGATCGCCGGGTGCGGCGGTCCGGGCTAGCGCACCCGGGGCCGGCCGGCCGGATCGCCGGCGGTGGCGGTGGCGGGCGGGGACGCGGGCGGGTGCTGCCGGGGGCCGGGCAGCGGGGACGGCGGCATCAGCCGTTCCGCCCTGCGCGCCCGGTGCTCCCCGGCCTTCGCGCACAGTGCCCGTACGGCCGCCGCGAAGCGCTCCTGGGACGGCGGCTCGGCCGGGCCCAGCAGTCGCAGCGCCAACGCGGCGCGCGCACCGGCCAGTTCGTCCCGCTCCGGATGCCGGACCGCGTCCAGCAGCGCGGGCACGCCGGTCGCGTCCGGCGTCAGCACGGTCGCCGCGGCCACCGTCGGGAACGACGTGCGGAACACGTCCTCGGCCAGCCCGCTGGTGTTGGCCACCGCGTACGGCTTGCCGCTCGCCAGGAAGTCGCTGACCACGCTGGACACATCGCTGATCAGCAGGTCGGCTTGGTTGAAGCAGGCGTAGAGCGGCGGCCGGACGTCCGTGACGACCTGGTGCTCCCAGGCCGGCCGCGAGGCCCAGTACGCCTCTTCCCAGGCGGCCGTCGCCCGCGCCACCGCCCCGGCCCGCCCCGGCTCCGGCGCCGGCTGACGCAGCATCCGCTCCGCCTGGTCCGCGGCGGAGCGGAACGCGGCCGTCGTGAGCCGGTCCAGCTCCGCCGTCCGCCGGCCCAGCTCGGCGGCCGCCGACGCGTCCGGCCGAGGGCCGCTCCGCTCCCGGTTCGCCGCCCGGACCAGCTCCCGGATCCGCAGGTCCGCGGCGCGCGCCCGCGGATCCACCGAGCCCGTCAGCGGATGCGGCTTGTACAGCAGCCTTACGCCCGGGTCCGCGAGCAGCGCCCGTACGAGGTTCTCGCCGGCCTCGATCACCGACGTGTTCCCGGGGTTGCCGTCCCAGCCCTCCCAGGTCGGCGCGTACAGGACGGTCGTGTACGCGCCGGGAGCGGGCGGCCCCGCGTACGGCCGTACGGCGCCCAGCTGCGGACGGCCGATCTCCACCACGTCCTGGTCCTGGACGCCGACCTCGGCCAGCGCGTACCGCTCACGCGCCGCCGGACCGGCCACCCACACCTCGTCGTACGCCTTCACGTACGGGTTGCACGAGGACAGCTTGTCACTCTCCCCGTGGTTCACGAAGGCGTGCTTGATCGTGGGGATGCGCAGGACCTGCGAGGTCTTCCCGGAGTTCGAGGGATGGAGGAGGACCCGGAGGGTGGAGTGCTCCAGGCGCATCAGCGTGGACACCTTCGGCAGGCACACGACCGGGATGTCGGTCGCCGCGATCCGCTGCACCATGAGCCGCTCCCGCAGCACGATCAGCGGTCGCCCGTCCAGCCGCGCGAGGGGCTCCAGCCACATGTTGGCCTGGTACGCCGAGGACGCCCCGCCCGAGAAGTACAGGCCGACGGTGGGCCGGTACTCCGCCAGCCACGCGTCGAACCACTCGAGGACCTCCTGCTCGCCCGCCGGCCGGCGCCCCGGCAGCAGCCGAAGCACCAACGCGCCGAGCCCGGCCAGCGCCACCGCCAGGGACAGTGCGAGGCCGGCCGCGCCGTACACCGGCGCGTCGGTGGCCGCCGTGGCCAGCAGACCGGCCGTCGCCGGCAGCCCGAAGACCGCCAGCCGGTGACCGGGGCGGCGCAGCAGCGCGGGCGGTGCCGGGGACAGGCGCAGCGCCGGGACGTCGATGTTCCGGGTCACCACGGGCAGCGTCCGGGTGCGCCGGACCAGGACCGAGACCGCCTGGATCGCCCAGTGCAGCCCGTAGAAGGCGAGCAGACCGGCGACGAGCGGGGCGTACACCGTCTCCCGGTGCTGCTCGCCGAGCCGCAGCAGGCCCACCACGAGCAGCAGGTCCCGCAGCACGTGCCGCACCGTGACGTCGGCGTGCGACTTGGCGAAGAGCGACACCATGCCCCGCTGCCACCGGTACAGCACGCCCTCGGCGGCCAGCGAACCGGCGGTCGCGGCGAGCAGCAGCGGCACGTGCGGCAGCAGCGCGCCCACGACCTGCGCGGCGGAGGCGGCCGCCAGAACCCCCACGACGAGCAGCTTCACGGCGGTCCGCCGACGCGGGAGCCAGAGACGGGACAGCCAGAGACGGGACAGCCAGAGACGGGACAGGCCGAGACGGGGGAGACGGCGGCGGGGAAGACGGCGGGGCGGGGATAGGGGCACTGCGGTCGCTCCAGGCTCGTCGCACATCGGACGTCCGGGTTAACGCCCGGCGACCTCCCGACGACACGCGCGTGTTGACCACACCCTTGACGCGCCGGGCGCCGGCCCCTGCCCGCAGCCCGGTCCCCAGCCCGGTCGCCAGCGCGGTCCCCAACCCGGCCCCCAGTCCTGTCCGCAGCCTGGACCGCGACGCGGGGCGCGATCCCCTTCGCGTAGATTGCCTGGCGAGCGTGCGGACCGGCACGCGTCGACGCGGGAGGGCGGACGGCACAGTGACAGGGGAAAGGCAGGCCGTGGGCGAGGCCCGCAGGATCGTCGTCAAGGTCGGTTCCTCGTCGCTGACCACCGCCGCGGGCGGCCTGGACGCCGACCGGGTCGACGCGCTCGTCGACGTGCTGGCCAAGGTGCGGGGGACGGACAAGGAGATCGTCCTCGTCTCCTCCGGCGCCATCGCCGCCGGCCTCGCCCCGCTGGGCCTGCGCCGCCGCCCCCGGGACCTGGCCCGCCAGCAGGCCGCCGCCAGCGTCGGCCAGGGCCTGCTGGTCGCCCGCTACACCGCCTCCTTCGCCCGCTACGGCGTCCGTGTCGGCCAGGTGCTGCTCACCAGCGACGACATGAGCCGCCGCGCCCACCACCGCAACGCCTCCCGCACCCTCGACAAGCTGCTGGCGATGGGCGCCTTCCCGATCGTCAACGAGAACGACACCGTCGCCACCGACGAGATCCGCTTCGGCGACAACGACCGGCTCGCCGCCCTCGTCGCCCACCTGGTCCGCGCCGACCTCCTGGTGCTGCTCTCCGACGTGGACGGCGTGTACGACGGCGACCCGAGCAGGCCGGGCACCTCGCGACTGGCCCAGGTGCGGGGGCCGGCCGACCTCGCGGGCGTCGACATCGGCAGCGCGGGCAAGGCCGGCGTCGGCACCGGCGGCATGGTCACCAAGGTCGAGGCGGCCCGGATCGCCGCCGCCGCCGGCATCCCCGTGGTCCTGACCAGCGCGGTGCACGCGGCCGACGGCCTGGCCGGCAGGGACACCGGGACCTACTTCCACGCCACCGGCAAACGCTCCGCCGACCGGCTGCTGTGGCTCCAGCACGCCTCCACCCCGCAGGGGGCGCTCGTCCTCGACGACGGGGCGGTGCGCGCGGTCGTCGAGGGCCGCAAGTCGCTGCTGCCGGCCGGGATCGCGGCCGTCGAGGGCGAGTTCGCCGCGGGCGACCCCGTGGAGCTGCGGGACGCCGCGGGGCGCGCGGTGGCCCGGGGGCTCGTCAGCTTCGACGCCAGGGAGATCCCCCGGCTGCTCGGCCACTCCACCCGGGAACTGGCCCGCGAACTCGGACCGGCGTACGAACGCGAGATCGTACACAGGGACGATCTGGTGATCCTGCACCCGTAATAGGGGGAAACGTCCCTGAATCGGCGGTGGACGTTCCGTGAAACCGCCCCGCGATCTTCTGTGGGCTGCTCAACTTTCCTCAAGGGACAAGCCCGGCCCACCACCGGGCCGAGCCGTGTGCGTGAAGGAGGCCCGTCGTGAGCGAAGTGCGCCCTGGGGCGGCGGCGCCCCACGGTGGTACGGGCTCCCGCAGCGGCACCGGCTCACGCGGCGCGGGCTCCCGCGCCGGCACGGGCGCCCGCGGCGGCACCGGCTCACGCGGCGGATCCCGCACCACCGGCGAGGAGCGCGCCCTGACCAGTGTCTCGGCCGGCGACCGGTTCCGGAGCGAGGAGCCCGAGCACACCCCGCGCCTGTGGCACGTCACCCTCAGCGTCTCCGGCGCCCGGGCCCCGCTCACCGAGGTCCGGCGCGCCCTGGAGCAGCTCGCCCACGACCACCCCTTCCTGCTGACCAGCAGATACGCCGACGACCACGCGGAGATCCGGTACTGGGAAGAGGCCCGCGACCTGCACGACGCCGCCGCCGTCGCCCTGCGCCTGTGGGGTGAGCACCGGCAGACCGCGGGACTGCCGCCCTGGGAGATCGTCGGCCTGGAGGTCATCGACCGGGTGACCTACCACCAGCGCATCGCCGCGGGGTACGGACCGGCACCCGCGACACCGGTCGGAGTCCACCCCTTCTGATCCCGTCCGGGTACGTGTCACCCCTGCCCGGTACGCGCCTTTCCGCCCTGTCCGGCACCTGTCTCGGGGTTCGGGACGGGCGGCGGCCGGTTCGGCCGGGCCCACTACCCTTCCCCCCATGACCACGCTCTCGCCGTACGACTCGATGTCCCCGGTCACCCGGGCCGCCTACCGGGCCAAGGCCGCCGCGGCCGACCTCGCGCCGCTGCCGCGGGCCGCCAAGGACGACGCGCTGCTCGCCGTCGCGGACGCGCTGGAGGTCCGTACGAGCGAGATCGTCGAGGCCAACGCCCAGGACGTGGCCAAGGCGCGCGCCGCCGGGACCAGCGAGGCCATCATCGACCGGCTGACGCTGACCCCGGAGCGGGTCCGCGCCATCGCCTCCGACGTGCGCGACGTCGTCGCGCTGCCCGACCCGGTCGGCGAGGTCGTGCGCGGCTCCACCCTCCCCAACGGCATCGACCTGCGCCAGGTCCGCGTACCCCTCGGCGTCGTCGGCATCATCTACGAGGGCCGGCCCAACGTCACGGTCGACGCCGCCGCCCTGTGCCTGAAGTCCGGCAACGCCGTGCTGCTGCGCGGCTCCTCCTCCGCCTACCAGTCCAACACCGCCCTCGTCCGGGTCGTCCGCGACGCCGTCGGCGGGGCCGGGCTGCCCGCCGACGCCGTGCAGCTGGTGCCCGGCGAGAGCCGTGAGAGCGTGCGCGAGCTGATGCGGGCCCGCGGCCTGGTCGACGTGCTCATCCCGCGCGGCGGCGCCTCGCTGATCAACACGGTCGTCCAGGAGTCCACCGTCCCCGTCATCGAGACCGGCACCGGCAACTGCCACGTCTACGTCGACGCGCAGGCCGACCTCGACATGGCCGTCGACATCCTGATCAACTCCAAGGCGCAGCGCGTGAGCGTCTGCAACGCCGCCGAGACCCTCCTGGTCCACCGGGACATCGCCGCCGACTTCCTGCCCCGCGCGCTGGACGCCCTCGCGGCGGCCGGGGTCACGGTGCACGCCGACGAGCGCGTGATGGCGTACGCCGCGGACTCCAAGGTGACGGCCGTCGAGGCCACACCGGAGGACTGGGAGACGGAGTACCTGTCCTACGACATCGCCGCGGCGGTCGTCGACTCCCTCGACAAGGCCGTCGAGCACATCCGGCTGTGGACCTCCGGCCACACCGAGGCGATCGTGACGACCTCGCAGCAGGCCGCCCGGCGCTTCACCCAGCTGGTCGACTCCACGACGGTGGCGGTGAACACGTCCACCCGCTTCACCGACGGCGGCCAGTTCGGCTTCGGTGCGGAGATCGGCATCTCCACGCAGAAGCTGCACGCCCGGGGCCCGATGGGGCTGCCGGAGCTGACCAGCACCAAGTACATCGTCACGGGTGACGGGCACGTGCGGCGCTGAGGCACCCGCCGGGGGCATGTGCGACGGGCACGCGCCGCGGGCCGCGCCCATGACCCGAACGGGGCATCTCACCCACTGGATGAATTTCCCCGCCGTCTGCCCAAAATGACCCACCAGGTCTACTGTGGACCCGTGCCGGAGGACGTGGGGGGTAGGCCGTTCCCTGACGGCTGGGAGCCCGACGACGACCACGACCACGGGGTGTCGGACGAAGAGTTCGCCTCCGTGGTCTTCGACGAGGCCTTCGTACAGGCGGCCGAGGTGCACGAGCCGACCGCCGTCGAACGCCTCCTGGCCGCCGCGGAGGCCAGAGCCGAGGCCACCGAGGCGGAAGCGGCCCGCCGGGGCCGCACCCGGGCCGAGCGCTACGACGACGGGTACGGCGACTTCGGCCATGATCCCGACTTCGACGATCCGGACGACGACCGCGACCTCCTCGACCGCCCGTACGGCGCTCCCGCGGCGTACGGCAGGCAGGTCCGCTGGCACCGGCCCGTCGCCTGGATGCTCGCCGTCGTGATGGGCGTCGGCATGGTCGCGCTGGCCTTCGTGGCCGTCTACCGGGGAGCGTCCGGGGGCAGCAGCACGGAACAGGTGCCGCCGCCCGCCTCGACCGGTCCCGAGCAGGGCGGCCCGGTGGCACCCTCGGCCTCCGCCGACTACTCCCAGTCGGCCGTCCCGGTCATTCCGCGCAGCCCCTGACCTGCAGTCTCCGGCGGCACGAACCTGGCCCAACTTGACCTGCACCGGCGCGTTTACGCGACCTTCCCCGGACCTACCCTGAAGGTATGGCAGGGCCTGGCGACCCGCCCGGAGGGACGCCCGAGGGCGCGCCCGGAGGCGGAGAGGACGAGTACCGATCCGTCGTCTTCGACGAGTCGTTCGTCCGTGCTGCCCGGCTCCAGGAGTTCTCCGCCCAAGAGCGCATGGCCGACCACACGCCGGCCGTACGCCGCCGCGCGCCACTGCACCGGGGGCTGTCCCGACAGGCCCTGATCCTCGTCGTGCTGATCGCCGTCGCCTTCGGCACTGCGATCTACATGGGCGTGCGGCACCCGTACCAGAGCCCCTCCGCGCGGCCCGCCGAGCCGGTGCGGATGACCGTCGTCCCCCTGGCCCCCCAGGGCAGGGTGCCCGGTACCGAGGACGTGGCCCACCTGTACGAGCGCAGTCCCGCCGCGCACTTCCGGACCGGCGCCGCGGGCATCCCGCTGCCGGCCGCCCCGCGCACCGCGCACTTCTCGGACGAGCAGGTGCGGAACGCGCTGACCACCGCCAAGACCTACATCGTGCGTTCGGCGCTGGACCCGGACGTGCTCGGTGGCGGGGAGGTCCGCTCGGTGCGGGTGCTGCTGGATCCGGACCAGCTCGGCCAGTTCGACGCGAGCTTCGGCCGGCCCGCCGCGGACGGCCGGCACGCGCCCACCGGATGGCTGGTGCGCTTCGACCCGGCGCGGGCCGAGCTGGCCGCCGACGAGATCCGGGTGCGGGGAAGCCTGCGGGTCGCGGAGAGCGACGCGTCCACGCTGGAGGTCACCGCCGACCACACCGTCGTCTACCCGCTGCGGCCGGCCGGTGAGGAGCGGGCCGAGGTGTCGCTGTTCACCGTCCGGCGCGAGCTGCACTTCCGCTTCGACCGGGACGACCTGCGGCTGCACCAGACCCAGCTCGTCGCCACCTCTGTGCAGGCCGGTCCGCTCTCCTGCGTCGAGGACTCGGCCAACCACCTCCGCCCGCTGCTCGCGGGCCAGACGGCCAGGAGCGGCGGCCCCGCCGACACCGACCCGTACACCACGCACAACGCCACCGCCCTGTGCGGCACCCTCGCGAAGGGCGCCCAGCCGGCGGTCTGACGGCGGCCGGGGCACCATCCGGCGGGCGGTACCGGCGCCGAGCGGCCGGCGCCGCGGAGGGTGCGGGTCGGGCTCCGCGCCGGCTGAGCGCGCCGCACCGGCCGAGTGTCCGGCGTCGGCGCCGTGCCCCTGCGTACGCGTGCGGTCGGACGGGCACCGACGCGGCCGGGTTCGGGTGTGGGCCGGCGTCCGTGGCGGGCCGGGCGGCGCGTTCGCGCCGACGGGCACCGCCGGGTTCGGCTCGTGGCCCGTCCGCCCGAGGCGGAGGCTCAGGCGCCGTCGCGCGGTGGGCGGTCGTCCGGGGTCTGCGGGCCGTCGCCGGCGTCCCCGGGGCCGTCCGGGCCGTCCGGGTCCTTGGGCGGCCTCGGCTGGGAGGCCGTGAAGCCGCCGAAGCCCCGCCGCACCCGGTCGCCGAGGTCACCGGCGCCGCCGGCGATGTCGTTCACCAGCTTCATCAGGGGGTCCTTGGAGCTGCGGACGTGCGTGGCGTAGCTGGAGGCCGAGTCGCGGAAGGAGTCCCGGACCGAGGTGTCCTTGTCCTCGTCGCGCCGCGGGTAGTGACCGTCCATGATCCGCTGGTAGTCCCGGGAGGCCGCCCACTTCTTCAGCTCGGCGGCCCGCACCGTGGTGAAGGGGTGCGAGCGGGGCAGCACGTTGAGGATCTTCAGCACGGAGTCGCGCAGGTCGCCCCCGGCCTCGTACTCGTCGGCCTGCTCCAGGAACGCGTCCACGTTCATCTCGTGCAGGTGGTTGCCGCCCGCGATCTTCATCAGGCCCCGCATGGAGGCCTGCAGGTCCTGGCCGACCAGCAGGCCCGCGCGGTCGGCGGACAGCTCCGACTTGCGGAACCACTCACGCAGCGCGGTCACGATCGCCATGATCGCCAGGTTGCCCAGCGGGATCCAGGCGACCCGGACCGCGAGGGAGGTCAGGAAGAGCAGGACGGTCCGGTACACCGAGTGCCCGGACAGCGCGTGCCCGACCTCGTGCCCGACGACCGCCCGCATCTCCTCCTCGTCGAGCAGCTCGACGAGGCCCGTGGTGACGACGATGATCGGCTCGTCCAGGCCGATGCACATCGCGTTCGGAGTCGGGTCCTGGTTGACGTACATCGGGGGGACCTTCTCCAGGTCCAGGATGTAGCAGGCGTCGCGCAGCATGACGTGCAGATGGGCGAACTGCCGGTCCGAGACGCGCACCGAGTCGGACAGGAACAGCAGCCTCAGGCTCCGCTCCGGCAGCAGGCCGCTCAGCGCCTTGAAGACCGTGTCGAAGCCGCTCAGCTTGCGCAGCGCCACCAGCGCGCTGCGGTCGGCCGGATGCTCGTACGCACGCGAGGAGATTCCCGGGTAGCGCCTGCGCTGCCTGCTCGGCACGCTCTCGTGCCCGTTGTGCTGCCGGCCGTCGGACATGTCTTCCCCCATGTGCGTATGTGTGGCCTGTGCGTATGTCTGGCCCTTTGCGAACCCTTGTGCGGCCCTTTGCGCCCCCGAAGCCGTGCCCGGCCCCGGCGGAGATACCGTGGACGGGCAGTACAGCGAAGGAGTCCACGTCATGGCGCACACCCCCCACACCGACTGGCTCGCCGCGGCGGCGACCGCGGCCGGAGAGCAAGGGCCGGGAAATCTGCTCCGGATCGTTCTGATCGTGATGGTGCTGGGCTGTGTGCTGACGGCGTGGTTCCTGCTGCGGGGGTACAAGCGGAAGGACGACTGAGGCGATCCGAAGGTTCCCCGGAGCGTCCCCAACGGCGGAGTCGGCGTGATCGCCGCCGAGGCGCCCGCATACGATGAGCGGACGTCTTTGTCCCGCCCACACCGGATAGGTCCTGCCGAAGATGAGCTTCCCCAGCACCGCTGCCCAGTTTGTCACCCTTGCCGCCGAGGGCGGCGAGGAGCACGGCGGCAACCACGAGAGCCTCAGCCCCTACGTCACCGGCATCGGCGCGTTCGTCATCCTGATGCTCCTGCTGTGGATCACCACCCGGTTCAACCGCGACCGCTGAGCGCGGGGTCCATGGGCCCGGCCGGAGCCCTCGGGCCGGGCCGGTAGGGTCTGCACGCATGGGAGAGCAGGACATGCCTACGGGGCCGGCGCACGACACGGCGCACGCCCCGGCGCGTGGCACGCAGAACCGCGCCGTGCCCGCCCGTGCCACCGGCCCGGGCAACGGCCCGTCGCGGTCGGGCAAGCGCCGTCTCGGCGTCATGGGCGGCACCTTCGACCCGATCCACCACGGGCACCTGGTGGCGGCCAGTGAGGTGGCCGCGCAGTTCCACCTCGACGAGGTGGTGTTCGTGCCCACCGGGCAGCCGTGGCAGAAGAGCCACCGCACGGTCTCGGCCGCCGAGGACCGCTACCTGATGACGGTCGTCGCGACGGTCGAGAACCCGCAGTTCTCGGTGAGCCGCATCGACATCGACCGCGGCGGCCCCACCTACACCGTGGACACCCTGCGCGACCTGCGGGCACTCAACCCCGACTCGGACCTGTTCTTCATCACCGGCGCCGACGCCCTCGCGCAGATCCTCACCTGGCGCGACAGCGAGGAGCTCTTCTCCCTCGCGCACTTCATCGGCGTCACCCGGCCCGGTCACACGCTGACGGACGCCGGACTCCCCAAGGGGGGCGTCTCGCTCGTCGAGGTCCCCGCCCTCGCCATCTCCTCCACGGACTGCCGTGCGAGAGTCGCCAAGGGTGATCCCGTCTGGTATCTGGTGCCGGACGGAGTAGTGCGCTACATCGACAAGCGCCGGCTGTACCGCGGCGAGTGAGCCGAGAGGGGCACCGGTGAACGACGGATACGACGCGGGGTACGGGGGCGGCGACCCGTACGAACTCGTCGGCTACGACGAGTACGGCCGGCCGGTGTACCGCCCGGCCCAGGCCCAAGGACCTGTCCAAGGACAGGCCCAAGGACAGGCCCCGGCCCAGCCCGGCCCGCAGCAGCCGTACGACCCGTACGCGCAGCAGCAGGGCCGGCAGTACGGCCAACAGGACCACGGCTACGACCCGTACACCACGGGCGGCCGGCAGCCCGGCCGGGAGCCGTACGACCCGTATGACGCCTACGGCTCCCAGACCGGCTACGACACCGGTCGGCAGTACGCGGCGTACGGCGACGGCCACGCCGGCCCCCAGGGCGGCCCGCCCACGCAGTCTCCGTACGGGTCGTACGGGTCGTACGACCCGTACGGCGAGGCCGCGACCAGTGGCCCGCAGCCCCGGGTCGCCGAGCAGACCGCCCACATCCCGCAGCAGGCGGGCCCGCCCGAGGAGGCGGAAGCCGCAGCACCGGCGGGCGGCCCCGACGAACCCGACCGGGAGTACCACACCGAGCAGTTCGCCTTCGTCGAGGAGCCGACCGACGACTCCGAGGACGTCATCGACTGGATGAAGTTCACGGAGAACCGGACCGAGCGCCGTGAGGAGGCCCGGCGTCGCGCACGCGCGCGTGTCGTCGCCCTGGCCGTCGTCCTGGCGCTGGTCGTGGTCGGCGGGGTCGGTTACCTCTGGTACGCCGGGAAACTGCCCGGCCTGTCCTCCTCGGACTCCAAGCCGGGCGGTACGACGGCGGCGGGTGCCCAGAAGCGGGACGTGATCGCCGTCCACCTGCACGACACCAACGGCGGCGGCACCTCCACCGCGCTGCTCGTGGACAACGCCACCACCAAGCGGGGCGCCGCCGTCCTGGTGCCGAACTCCCTCACTCTGACCGGCGACGACGGCACCACCACCACGCTCGCCAAGTCCGTCGACGACGACGGCCCCGACGCCACCCGTACCGCGCTCGACTCGGCCCTCGGCACCGACATCGAGGGCACCTGGCGCCTGGACACCCCGTACCTCCAGGTCCTCGTCGACCTGGTCGGCAACATCGACATCGACACCGACACCGACGTCCCCGACCCGCAGGCCAAGAACAAGGGCGCGACGCCCCTCGTGCGCAAGGGCCAGGGCCAGACCCTCAGCGGCAAGATGGCCGTCGCCTACGCCACCCACCGCGGTTCCGGCGAGCGGGCCGACGCCCAGTTGCAGCGGTTCGGGCAGGTCATGCAGGGGGTGCTGCGCAAGCTCTCCTCCGACCCGCAGGCCGCGACGACCACCATCCAGACCCTGGGGCTGATCCTCGACCCGCCGCTGACCGAGAAGGACCTCGGCTCCTTCCTCGCCGGCCTCTCCGACCTCGCCAAGGGCGGCGACTTCAAGACCGAGCTGCTGCCCGTGGAGGACGACGGCAGGCTCGGTGCCGAGGCCGCCGACGGCGTCGTCAAGGACGTCCTCGGAGGCACCGCGAAGAGCCCCGACAAGGACGCGGCCGTCAGCGTCTCCGTCCGGAACGCCACCGGTGTCGAGGACCGCGCCGGCAAGGCCCGCGTCGTCCTCCTCAACGGCGGATTCACCTTCCTGGAGGGCGGCACCGCGTCCGGTACCGAGGCCACGTCGAAGGTGGTCTACGCCGAGGCCGCCGACAAGGAGGACGCCGTCCAGGTCGCCAAGACCCTGGGCCTGCCCACCGACTCCGTCACCCAGGGCGAGGTCTCCGCCAACGCGAAGGTCTCGGTGGTTCTCGGCCGGGACTACGCACCGGCGTCGTAGCGGGCGGCGTCGTTCGCCACGTGGGGTGTCGTCGGCGGTCGTGAGACCCTTGAGGTCAACCGACCGCCGACCCGAAAGCCAGGCAGTGACCGCGACCGACCGCTCCATCGAACTCATCAACACCGCCGCGCAGGCGGCCGCCGACAAGCTCGCGCACGACATCATCGCCTACGACGTCAGCGACGTGCTGTCGATCACGGATGCCTTCCTGCTGGCCTCCGCGCCCAACGACCGCCAGGTCAAGTCGATCGTCGACGAGATCGAGGAGCGGCTCAGCAAGGAGCTCGGCGTCAAGCCGGTCCGCCGTGAGGGCGACCGCGAGGCCCGCTGGATCCTGCTCGACTACGTCGACATCGTCGTCCACGTCCAGCACAGCGAGGAGCGCGTCTTCTACGCCCTGGAGCGGCTGTGGAAGGACTGCCCCGAGCTGGAGCTGCCCGCCGACGCCAAGGAGACCCGCGGCAAGGCGGAGGAGCACGCCAGGCTCCAGGCCGCCGAGGAGGCGACGGAGACCGACGGGGACTGGCGATGAGCGCCACCGGTGAGGTGACGGCCGGGCAGCCGGGCCGCGGCCGGCGCGTCATCCTTTGGCGGCACGGCCAGACCTCGTGGAACGTGGAGCGCCGCTTCCAGGGCTCCACGGACGTCGACCTCACCGAGACCGGCGTCGCCCAGGCCCGCCGCGCCGCCCAGCTGCTCGTCCACCTGCGGCCCGACGCGATCGTCGCCTCCGACCTCGAGCGGGCCGCGCGCACGGCCGCCGAGCTCGCCGCGCTCACCGGCCTGGAGGTGACCCTGGAGGAAGGCCTGCGGGAGACCTACGCGGGCGTCTGGCAGGGGCTGACGCACGACGAGATCATCGCCCGGCACGGCGAGGAGTACGCGGCGTGGAAGCGCGGCGAGCCGGTCCGCCGCGGCGGCGGCGAGCTGGAGACCGAGGTGGCCGACCGCGCCGCCCCCGTGGTGCTCCGGCACGCCGAGAAGCTCCCCGAGAACGGCACCCTCGTCGTGGTCAGCCACGGCGGCACGATCCGTACCACCATCGGCCGCCTCCTCGGGCTGGAACCGCACACCTGGGAGAGCCTGGGCGGCCTGACCAACTGCTGCTGGTCCGTCCTCGGCGAGGGCGCCCGCGGCTGGCGTCTGCTGGAGCACAACGCCGGCACGCTGCCGGAACCGGTGCTCGGCGACGACGACTGAGCCGCAGGTGACGGGGCCCGGGGCCCGGATTTCACTTTCCGGCAGGTCGCAGGCTAAAGTTCTTCTTGTTCGCCCCGCCGAGCGGGGCGAAACACCACACGGCCCGCCGGGTGGTCGCAAGGGGCTATAGCTCAGTTGGTAGAGCGCCTGCATGGCATGCAGGAGGTCAGGAGTTCAATTCTCCTTAGCTCCACAGCCCACGGACGAATCCCGTCCCCCTCGGGGGGCGGGATTTTTCGTTTGCATCCGCTTGAGCAACAGGAGTCCCACCGGCGTACACCCACGGGGGACTCCGTGTCCGGACTGGTACTGAGGCGTCGCTGACCGTATTGGCCCGGTCGTGGCAGAATCAAACGGCCGGCTGGGGTCCGCGGCCCGACGGGAGGGAGTGGCGATGCCTGCGAGCATCCTCGAGGAGGTCGGTCACCTCCTCGGCGGAGCGGTGGCACGGAACACGGTCACCCGTCTCAGCTGCCCTTCCTGCGGTTCCGCGCACGTGGCCCAGGTCCTCGGTGACAACGGCGGAATCTCGTACGTGTGCACGGCCTGCGGCCACAGCTGGAGCTGATCGATGGGTGCACACAGGCGGAAGTGCGACTGGTGCGGCAGCGGCACCCCGATCGTGCGGGACATGGAGCCGGTCAATCCGCAGTACCAGTACTGGTGCGAGGAGTGCGCGCGGGCGCTGATCATAAAAGGCGACCCCATCGAGACGTACCGCGAACTCGAGGGCGAGCCGATCTACGGCCGGCTTCTCGAGGAGCACTGCACGCTCAAGCGGTTCTACTCGTTCGTGACGGCCTGATGGCCCCATATGCTGCCAAATCGGACAGAACGGAAACGATTTGGTGTTTGGCCCGGTGGACCGTGTAATGTTGGCGTCGCCGCCAGGGAAACCAGGCGGGGCAGAAAACATGCGGTTTCGCCGCATGAAGGCAAGGGGCTATAGCTCAGTTGGTAGAGCGCCTGCATGGCATGCAGGAGGTCAGGAGTTCAATTCTCCTTAGCTCCACAGGAAGAACGAACCTCCCGGATCACTGATCCGGGGGGTTCGTTCGTATGTCAGCGCCCGAGCGCCCGGCGTCCCCGGCCCTGGGGCCAGGGCCGGGGAGATCGGTGCGTGAGGACGTGACCCGTCGCCGGGTGTCCTCCTCGATGCGGCGTCCCGAGAAGAGCCCGAGGGGGGCGACTCCGAAGCGGTTCGGGAAAGCGGTCCCGGTGCCAAGTGGCGCCATACCCGCGAGTGCGGGGTTTGAGTGGTTGCGTTGTCTCAAACGACTGCGTCCGTCGTGATGTCCCTTAGTGGTCGTTACGCGAAGTAACCTTTGTCCTTGGTTCAGGTCTGTCGGCCGCAGGGCCCGGAACGTGCCCCGCCCGCAAGCCCGTCGCGGGCCGCTCGACGACTGCGGTACCCTGACGCCATGCGTGCCGTACGCCTTCTGCTTAGCGAGCCGCGCTGATCAGTCCCGGCCCCGGTCGTAGTCCGGTGGCCGGAATCGGCGCGGCGTCCCCTCCTGTGCGAGGGGATTTTTCATTTCCCGGCAATCGCAGCCGCTGGTCATGAATGTCGCAGCCGCTGGCAGAGACGATCGATGGAGCTTTGAGGATCATGAGCGAGACGAACCCCGCGGCGACCGCCCCCGTGTCGGCGGACGCCGCGCCGCACCGCTACACGGCTGCCATGGCCGCCGAGATCGAGGCACGCTGGCAGGACTTCTGGGACGCCGAGGGGACGTACGCCGCGCCGAACCCCAAGGGTGACCTGGCGGGCGACCCGGAGCTGGTCGCCAAGCCCAAGAAGTTCATCATGGACATGTTCCCGTACCCCTCCGGTGCGGGCCTGCACGTCGGTCACCCCCTGGGCTACATCGCCACCGACGTCTTCGCCCGCTTCCAGCGGATGACCGGCCACAACGTCCTGCACACCCTGGGCTTCGACGCCTTCGGCCTGCCCGCCGAGCAGTACGCCGTGCAGACCGGCACGCACCCGCGGGTGTCGACCGAGGCCAACATGGAGAACATGAAGTCCCAGCTGCGCCGGCTGGGCCTGGGCCACGACAAGCGCCGGTCGTTCGCCACGATCGACCCGGAGTACTACAAGTGGACCCAGTGGATCTTCCTGCAGATCTTCAACTCCTGGTACGACCCGGAGGCCGGGAAGGCCCGCCCGATCGCCGAGCTGGTCGCCCAGTTCGAGTCCGGTGAGCGCGCGCTGCCCGGGGGCGGTTCCTGGGACCGGCTGACCGACGCCGAGCGCGCCGACGTCCTGGGCGAGTACCGCCTGGCCTACGCCTCCGACGCGCCCGTCAACTGGTGCCCCGGTCTGGGCACCGTGCTGGCCAACGAGGAGGTCACCGCCGACGGCCGCTCCGAGCGCGGCAACTTCCCCGTCTTCAAGTCCAAGCTGCGCCAGTGGAACATGCGGATCACCGCCTACGCCGACCGGCTGCTGAACGACCTGGACGAGCTGGACTGGCCCGAGGCCATCAAGCTGCAGCAGCGCAACTGGATCGGCCGCTCCGAGGGCGCCCGCGTCGACTTCCCCATCGACGGCGAGCACATCACCGTCTTCACCACCCGCCAGGACACCCTGTTCGGTGCCACCTACATGGTGCTGGCGCCCGAGCACCCGCTGGTCGAGAAGTTCACCCCGGCCGCCTGGCCCGAGGGCACGCACCAGGTGTGGACCGGCGGCCACGCCACCCCGACCGAGGCCGTCGCCGCGTACCGCGCGCAGGCCGCGTCCAAGTCCGACGTCGAGCGGCAGGCCGAGGCCAAGGACAAGACCGGCGTCTTCATCGGCGCCTACGCGACCAACCCGGTCAACGGCGAACAGATCCCGGTCTTCATCGCCGACTACGTCCTGATGGGCTACGGCACCGGCGCGATCATGGCCGTCCCGGCCGGTGACCAGCGCGACTTCGAGTTCGCGCGCGCCTTCGAGCTGCCGATCCGCTGCGTCGTCGAGCCGACCGACGGCCGGGGCACCGACCCCGCCACGTGGGAGGACGCCTTCGGGTCGTACGACGCCAAGATCATGAACTCGTCGAACGACGAGATCAGCCTGGACGGACTGGGCGTCGCCGACGCCAAGGCCCGCATCACCGAGTGGCTGGAGCGCACCGGAGTCGGCGCGGGCACCGTCAACTTCCGGCTGCGCGACTGGCTGTTCAGCCGCCAGCGCTACTGGGGCGAGCCCTTCCCGATCGTCTACGACGAGGACGGCATCGCCCACGCCCTGCCCGAGTCGATGCTGCCCCTGGAACTGCCCGAGGTCGAGGACTACTCCCCGCGCACCTTCGACCCGGACGACGCCGACACCCGGCCCGAGACCCCGCTGTCACGCAACGAGGACTGGGTCAACGTCACCCTGGACCTGGGGGACGGCCGCGGTCCGCGCACGTACCGGCGCGAGACCAACACCATGCCCAACTGGGCCGGCTCCTGCTGGTACGAGCTGCGCTACGTGGACCCGCACAACAGCGAGAAGCTGGTCGACCCGGAGATCGAGCAGTACTGGATGGGCCCGCGCGAGGGCCTGCCGCACGGCGGCGTCGACCTGTACGTCGGTGGCGCCGAGCACGCCGTGCTGCACCTGCTGTACGCGCGCTTCTGGTCCAAGGTCCTGTTCGACCTGGGGCATGTCTCCTCGGCCGAGCCGTTCCACAAGCTGTTCAACCAGGGCATGATCCAGGCCTACGTCTACCGGGACAGCCGCGGCATCGCGGTGCCGGCCGCCGAGGTGGAGGAGCGCGACGGCGCCTACTACTACCAGGGCGAGAAGGTCTCCCGGCTGCTGGGCAAGATGGGCAAGTCCCTGAAGAACGCGGTCACTCCCGACGAGATCTGCGCCGAGTACGGTGCCGACACCCTGCGCCTGTACGAGATGGCGATGGGCCCGCTGGACGTCTCCCGGCCGTGGGACACGCGCGCGGTGGTGGGCCAGTTCCGGCTGCTGCAGCGGCTGTGGCGCAACGTCGTCGACGAGAACACCGGCGAGGTGACGGTGGCGGACGTCGCGGACTCCGACATCGACACGGACACCCTGCGGGCCCTGCACAAGGCCATCGACGGCGTGCGCCAGGACCTGGAGGGCATGCGCTTCAACACCGCCATCGCCAAGGTCACCGAGCTGAACAACCACCTGACGAAGGTGGGGGGCGTGGTCCCGCGGTCGGTCGCCGAGCGCCTGGTGCTGCTGGTCGCGCCGCTGGCCCCGCACGTCGCCGAGGAGCTGTGGCGCCGGCTGGGTCACACCGACTCCGTCGTCCACCAGGACTTCCCGGTCGCCGACCCGGCCTACGTCGTGGACGAGACCGTGACCTGCGTCGTCCAGATCAAGGGCAAGGTCAAGGCACGGCTGGAGGTCGCCCCCTCGATCTCCGAGGAGGAGCTGGAGAAGGTGGCGCTGGCCGACGACAAGGTCGTGGCGGCACTGGGCGGGGCGGGGATCCGCAAGGTGATCGTGCGGGCGCCCAAGCTGGTGAACATCGTCCCCGCCTAGGCGGCGACCACGGGCTCGGACCAGCCCCCTACGGGCAGGTTCGGGGTTCTGTGCGGGCAGGTTCGGGGTTCTGCCGGAACCCTGGGCCTGCCCGCTGCGTTTACCGTGGAAGAGCGGCGTGGCGGTTGCCGTGCCGCGGCTCGCCGGTCCGCGGGCCGGACGTCAGGAGGAGCTTCGTGGAAGCAGTGATCACAGTCGTCGCCCTGCTTTTCGTGCTCGCCCTCGTGCTGGGCGTCTACGCCACGGTCAAGGCGGTCGGCGCGGCCAAGCGCGGCGTGGACCGCGGCATCACCCAGGCCCGCCGCACGGTCGAGGACCACACCCTGCGGGCCAGGTCCCTCGTGCAGACGGGCCCGGCGAGCGAGCTGGCACAGCTGCGGCTGACGCTGCGCACCTCGATGCGGGCCACGCAGGACGCGCTGCAGGCGGGCGTGGCCGAGGACGCGTCCCTCAAGGAGTCCCTCGCCCTGTTCGAGCGGCTCAGCGCGCACGGCTTCGAACTGGACGGCGAGCTCAGGCGGCTGGAGTCCGACCCCGACCGCGCCACGCTCGGCGAGCGTCTCCCCGCGCTGCGCGAGCGCACCGAGCGCATCACCCGCTCGGCGGAGGCCCTGCGCTGGGCGGCCCGCGACCGGGCCCGCCGCTTCGCCGACGACGACCTGGACTCGCTGAGCGCACAGATCGACGTCGAGGCCGGCGCCCTGCGGCACTGGACGGAGAGCGGGACCGAGACCGGGGCGGAGCCCGCCGCCGCACCGCCGCCCTGGCCCGAGACCCAGGCCGCCGACGCCCCGGCCGCCGGGCAGACCCGGCCACGGACCGTGCGGCGGGGTCCGGCGGAGGAAGCCTCGCGCCCCGCCATCACCCCGCCCGGCCAGAGCCCCGTGTACCCCTGGCAGAAGAAGGCCCGCCCGGAGAGCACGACCTGACCACGGGCCCGCGGACGCCCGGTCGTCGGGGCCGGGCTGCCGTCCGGGCGCTACGGCAGGTAACCTCCAGCTCATGTCCCGCCATGTCGCTATCGTCACGGATTCAACGGCCTACCTCCCGGCCCGGACGATGGAGCGGCACGGCATCACCGCGGTACCCCTGACCGTCGTCCTGGGCGACCGGGCGCTGGAGGAGGGCACCGAGATCTCGGCCCGCTCGCTGGCCCAGGCCCTGCAGAAGCGACGCCCGGTCACCACCTCCCGCCCCAGCCCCGAGCTCTTCGCCGAGACCTACCGCAGGATCGCCGAGTCCGGTGCCGACGGCATCGTCTCCCTCCACCTCTCCGCCGAACTCTCCGGGACCCACGACGCGGCCGTCGTCGCCGCGCGCGAGGCCCCGGTCCCGGTGCGCGTCGTCGACACCGGCATGATCGCGATGGCCCTCGGGTTCTGCGCCCTCGCCGCGGCGGAGGCGGCCGAGGCGGGCGGCACGGTGGACGAAGCCGTCACGGCCGCGGAGAAACGGGCCGCGAGCACCTCCGCCTTCTTCTACGTCGACACCCTCGACTACCTGCGCCGCGGTGGTCGGATCGGGGCGGCCCAGGCCCTGCTCGGTTCCGCGCTCGCGGTGAAACCGCTGCTGCGGCTGGACGGCGGCCGCATCGAACCCCTGGAGAAGGTCCGCACGGCGTCCAGGGCCATCGCCCGGCTGGAGGAGATCGTCGCCGACCGTGCGGGCAGCGCGCCCGTCGACATCGCCGTCCACCATCTCGCCGCCCCCGACCGGGCGTCGGCCCTGGCGGACAGCCTGCGGGACCGGCTGCCCGGGCTGGCCGACCTGCATGTGAGCGAGGTCGGCGCGGTGATCGGGGCGCATACGGGGCCCGGGCTGCTGGGGGTCGTGGTCTCCTCGCGGTGAGGAGTCGTCGCGCGTCACCCGTGCGGGGGCCGGCGTTGTCCACAACCCGGCGGTAGTCCCCTGGAATCGAGCATGATCATCGCGGATGTGCCGAGGTGTCCGATCCTCGTCGCATGGCTCTTCGATCACGCTCACGTACGGCGACCGCGACGAGCGGCCCGGGCCGTGGCCCGGCCTCCGACGGCCGGCTCCGCCACCGCCGCCCACCCCACTCCCTCGGCCGGGCACGGCATGGGCACCGTCATGCGTCGGCGGAGGAGCTCCGGCGACGCGCGGAGGCGTTGTTCGACGAACGCGCCGGCCAGGGGGGCGAGTCGGGGAAGGGGCCGCCGGTGGCCGGGACATCCGGCGGCGAGCGCTCCGGTGGTACCGAGGACGGTGGCACGGCATGGAGCGAGGAGGAGCGAGAGACACCAGGCGCCGTCGACGGCGTCGCGGCGGACTGGAGGGGGCGGGCCGGGTCGGCGCTGCGCGAGCGGATGCCGGTGTGGCTGCAGACGCGGTGCGGGCTGGAGCGGCGCAGCGTGGCCGCCCTCGCGGTGCTGCTCGTCGTCGCGGCGGTCTTCGCCGTGCAGCACTTCTGGACCGGCCGCACCCAGCCAGTGGCGGCACCCGAGGTGGTACGGGAGGCGGCGGCATTCGGCCGGGCGAGCGGGGGCGGGAAGCCCGGAGAGGGGGTGTCCGGCACCGGCACCGGCACGTCATCGGCTGAGGCCGGGGCCGAGGGCGGCGCCGGGGCCACGGTCGGCCCCGAGATCGTGGTGGACGTCGGGGGCAAGGTCCGCAAGCCCGGAGTCCACCGACTCCCGGCCGGTTCACGGGTCGCGGACGCCCTGCGCGCGGCCGGCGGCGTACGACCCGGCACCAGGACCGAGGGGCTGAACCGGGCCCGCTTCCTCGTGGACGGCGAGCAGGTGCTCGTCGGCGTGCCCGGACCGCCGGTCACGGGGGGTGCACCCGGCGGTCCGGACGGGTCGGGCGCGCCCGGTGGAGCGGGTGGAGCGGGCGGCCCGGCGGGGGCGGTACCCGCGGGACCGGTGTCCCTCAACACGGCCACCGCCGACCAGCTCGACACGCTGCCGGGCGTCGGCCCCGTGCTGGCCCAGCACATCATCGACTACCGCACACAGCACGGCGGTTTCCGCTCGGTGGACGAGTTGCGCGAGGTCAACGGCATCGGCGAGCGCCGCTTCGCCGATCTCCGGGATCTAGTGCGGCCATGAGCACGCACCCCGGTACGGGCAGAGGGCGGCCGAGGAGCCCCGCCGACCCCCCGACGCGCGCCACCTCCCGCGCCCGGACGGCGCACGAACCCGTCGCCTCCGCCGGCCTCGCTGCTCTCGACGGCCTTGCTGGTCCCGTCGGTCCTGCTGATGCGGCCCCCCTTGCTGGTCCCGCCGATCCTCCCGATTCGGCCGTTCCTGCTCATCCAGCCGATCCAGCCGATCCAGCTGATCCTGCCGTTCCCGCTCGTCCCGCCGTTCACGCCGATTCCGCCGACCGGGTGGCGCGCCCGCGGGCGGCCGTGCACGTCGCTTCCGGTCATCGGCTCGGTGCCGCCCACCCCCGGCAGGAGGCCCCTGCCGACCTGCGGCTGGTACCACCCGCGCTCGCGGCCTGGGCGACGGCGGCGCTGACGCTCGGCGCGCCGACCGTGTGGGCCGTGACTGCCGTGGCCGGCGCTCTGACGGTGGCCGGTGCGCTGTTGCTGCGGACGAGGCGGCGGCGCACACGCGGACGCCCCCACGCGGCGGTCGCCGCCCTGCTCCTCTGCGTCGCCGCGGCCGCCACCTCGGCCGCGCTGCACGGCGCGGACCTGCGTCGTGGGCCCCTGCCGGCGCTGGCGCGGCAGTACGCCACCGTCACCGCCGAGGTGGAGGTCACCGCCGACCCCCGCCTCACCCGCCCCCGCGTCCGGGGAAACCGCGCGGTGCCGCCCACCGTGCTGATCGAGGCCGACGTGCGACGGGTGACGGAGGCGGGCGGCACGGCGACGGCGACACGGACGCCGGTGCTGGTACTCGTCGACGTGGGCAGCGCGGACACCCCCGACGGCCCACCGCTCTCCCGCGCGGCCCCCGTCACCTCACGCTGGCTGGAACTGCTGCCGACCACACGGCTCCGGGTCACCGCTCGGACGGCACCCCCGCGAGCGAGCGGGGACCGGGTTGCGGCCGTGCTGCGGGTGAGGGGCAGCGGGGAGGCGCCGGAGGTGGTGGCCGGCCCGTCGGGAGCGCAACGGCTGGCGGGACGGCTGCGCGCCGGACTGCGGGAGGCCACCGACGGGCTGCCGGCGGACGCGCGGGCACTGCTGCCCGGGCTGGTCGTCGGAGACACCTCGCGCATCACGCCGGAGTTGGAGGAGGCCTTCAAGGAGACCGACCTCGCACACACCCTGGCCGTGTCCGGAGCCAACTTCACGATCGTGCTCGCCCTGCTGCTCGGACCGCCGGGGCTGGCCCAGCGCAGCGAGCGCCGGGGCCTGGCACCCCGTCTCGGCATCTCCCTGCGGACGACCGCGCTGCTCGGCGGGGCCCTCTCGCTCGGCCTCGTCGTCGTGTGCCGGCCCGACCCGAGCGTGCTGCGGGCCGCCGCCTGCGGGGCCGTCGCCCTGCTCGCCCTGGCCACGGGACGTCGCAGATCGCTGCTCCCGGCGCTGGCGACGGCCGTGCTGCTGCTGGTGCTGTACGACCCGTGGCTGGCCCGCAGTTACGGCTTCCTGCTCTCGGTGCTGGCGACCGGCGCGCTGCTCACGCTCGCCCCGCGGTGGAGTACGGCGCTGCGCCGGCACCGGGTTCCTCCTCGGCTGGCCGAGGCGCTGGCCGCCGCGGGGGCGGCGCAGGCACTGTGCGCACCGGTGGTCACCGTGTTGTCGGCGCGGGTGAGCCTGGTGGCGGTGCCGTGCAATCTGCTCGTGGAGTTCGCGGTCGCGCCGGCCACGGTGCTGGGCTTCGCCGCGCTGGCTACGGCGTCGTGGGCGATGCCGGTGGCCAAGGCACTGGCCTGGTGCGGGGGGTGGCCGGCCGGATGGATCGCGGGGATCGCCCGCACCGGTGCCGCGCTGCCCGGCGCGGGAGTGGACTGGCCGGGCAGTTGGGCCGGGGGGGCGCTGCTCGCCCTCGTCACGGTGGGCGTGCTGCTCGTCGGGCGGCGGCTGCTGGGACACCCGTGGTGGTGCGGTGTCTGCGCGGTGCTGCTGGCGCTGGCGGTGGTGCGGCCGGCACCGTTGACCCGGGTGATCACGGGGTGGCCACCGCCGGGCTGGCGGACGGTGATGTGCGACGTGGGACAGGGTGATGCCATGGTGCTCGCGGCCGGTGAGGGGACGGGCGTGGTCGTGGACGCCGGGCCCGATCCGGCGCTGGTCGACCACTGCCTGCGCTCACTCGGCATCACCCGTGTCCCGCTCGTGGTGCTGACCCACTTCCACGCGGACCACGTGGCCGGGCTGCCCGGAGTGTTGCGGGGGCGTTCGGTGGGCGCGATCGAGACGACCGCCCTCGAAGAGCCCGCGGACCAGGCCGAGTCCGTTCGCAGGCAGGCGACGGTACGGGGGATTCCCCTGCGGCACGCCGCCGCCGGGGAGGGGCGCCGGGCCGGCTCGCTGACCTGGCAGGTGGTGTGGCCGCCGGCGCGCCCGCCGACGAGTGCGGTGCCGGGGCCGGAGACCAGTGCGGTGCCGGGCCCGCCGATGAGCGAGGGAGGGCCCAACGACGCCAGCGTCACCCTTCTGGTGCGGACGGCGGGGCTGCGTCTGCTGCTGCTCGGGGACCTGGAGCCACCGGCGCAGCAGGAGCTGGCGCGCTCACCGGTGGCAGCGGCGCTGGAAGGAGTCGACGTCCTCAAGGTGGCCCATCACGGCTCCGCCCACCAGGATCCCGACCTCATACGGAAGGTGGCACCGCGGCTGGCGCTCATCAGTTGCGGTGAGGACAACACGTACGGGCACCCGGCGCCCGGCACGATCGCGGCACTGCGCGCCCAGGGAGCGACGGTGCTGCGCACGGACCGGGACGGGGCACTGGCGGTCACCGGCACGGGTGAGGCGCTGCGGGTGGCGGCAGACTGAGGGCATGGATTGCACACAGGTCGATGCCTACCTCCGCCGTCTGGGAGCCGAGTACCCGGCGTGCCCCACCCTCGACGCCCTGCGCGACCTGCATCTGCGCCATCTGCGGACGGTGCCGTTCGAGAACCTGTCCGTCCATCTGGGCGAGGAGATCGTGCTGGAGGAGAAGCGGCTGCTGGACAAGGTGGTGGGCGCGCGACGGGGCGGGTTCTGCTACGAACTCAACGGTGTCTTCGGCGCGTTGCTCGCAGCGCTCGGGTACGAGGTCACGCTGCTCGCGGCACGGGTGTACGGCGACGGGGGCCGGCTCGGGATCCCGTACGACCACCTGGCGCTGCGGGTGCGGACGGTGGACCGGGGCGACTGGCTGGCCGACGTCGGGTTCGGGGCGCACAGTCACGGCCCGCTGGCGTTCGCGGAGCGGGGTGAGCAGGAGGACCCCGGGGGCACCTTCCGGATCGTCGAGGCGGGGCCGGACGCGGCCGGGGTGCGCGGCGGGCACGACACGGCCCGGACGGCCGATCTGGACGTGCTGTGCGACGGGAAGCCCGTGTACCGGGTGGAGCAGCGCCCGCGGGTGCTCGATGACTTCGTGTCCGGGACGTGGTGGCACAGCACTTCGCCCCGGTCGCACTTCCTGCGGTCGCCGGTCTGTTCGCGGGTGACGGAGGACGGAGGCAGGATCACGCTCAGCGGGCGCAGGCTCACGTCGACGGCCGCCGACGGAGCACGGGAGGAGCGAGAGCTGGGGACGGACGAGGAGGTGCTCGCGGCGTACCGGGATCATTTCGGCATCGGCCTCGACCGCGTGCCCGCCGCGGCCGGACTGTGAGGAGGCGTGGCCCCGTCTGTGTTGTCTCCTGGTACCCGCTGTGATGTCTCTTTGTCCCGGCTGTGAGAAATCCTGCCTGGAGCGACCAATTCGGGGCCACACGGGTCAGTCGTGCGTACAGCCTGCACATGTGCCGGTTTCCCGTGATGTGGTCCCGTGTTGCCTCGAAAGCCTCATCGGTGATCGAATGGATCTTCGGTAAAGATGTTCTTCACATTGTGCAGAGGGTGTCGCAAATGATCGGCCGCTGGCTGGGAAACCGAACGAGGCGGATGCAACGGACGGGTCCCCTGGCGGCGATACAGACCCCGCCGAACGCGGGGGTGCTCGGCTGCCGGGTCCTCGACCCCGTCAACGAGCCGGTGCCGAACGCGGAGTTCGCGGTCAGCGACGCCATGGGGCGCAAGGTGGTCGGCGGCGGGACGGACCCCTTCGGGTCGTTCGTGGCGACGGTGCCCGCGGGGGAGTACCGGCTCGCGGTGTCCGCCGAGGGCTACACGCCGTACCGGGCATCCGTGACGGTCACCGAGGACGCGCTGGCCTCGCTCGGTGACGTGACGTTGCAGGTGGCCCAGCCGCCGGAGCTGCCGGCGCCGGGCGACTGGGAGATCGAGCCGGCGCACTCCTCGATCGGGTTCACCGCCCGGCACATCGGGCTGGCCCGGATCCACGGCCGGTTCAACTCCTTCGCGGGCGCGGTGCGGATCGCGGACGACATGGAGCACTCGGCGATGCACGTGGTGATCGACGCGGCCTCCATCGACACCAACGTGAAGATGCGCGACGACCACCTGCGGTCGGCGGACTTCCTGGACGTGCAGCGCTTTCCGACCCTGGAGTTCTACAGCGACCGGTTCACGCACCGCGGCGGCAACCGCTGGGCCGTCACGGGGGCGCTGTCGCTGCACGGTGTGACGCGCACGGTGACACTGGACACCGAGTACCTGGGAGTCGGCAACGGCATGGAGGGCGAGGTGCGGGCGGCCTGCCGCGCCACCACCGAGCTGCATCGGGACGACTTCACGGTGAGCTGGCAGACGATGCTGGCACGCGGCATCGCCGTGGTCGGTCCCAGCATCAGGATCGACCTCGACGTGCAGATCGTGCAGAAGGGCTGACCCGGCGGTCCGGCTGTCGAGCGGTGGCCGACAATGGCACCCGTGAGTGATGTGAGACATGTGCTGGTGCTGCCCGACCGCGACGCCGCGGAGGAGGTGGCCGAGGCACTCGGGGAGCGGTTCGCGCTTGACGAGGAACCGCAGCTCGTCCGGGACGCCCTGGCCGGCGAGGACGACGCCGAGGACGCCCAGTGGCTGGTCGTCCTGCGCGACGAGGGGGAGCGGCTGGACCCCGGCGAGCTCGACGGGTTCGCGGGGGAGTGGGACGGGTGGCGCGAGGAGCCCTAGGCTCCTGGCCAATCCGCCCGGCCCGGCCCCAGCCCCGCCGGGGCGTGGGGTGTTGCGGGGCGGCTTCCGTTGTCGGTGGCCCGTGCGATGCTTGTCACGATGGCCAGGAAGACTGCGAATGACGACCCTCTCGCCCCGGTGACCCTTGCCGTGGGCCAGGAGGACCTCCTGCTCGACCGTGCCGTGCAGGAGGTGGTGGCCGCCGCGAAGGCCGCCGACGCCGACACGGACGTACGTGACCTGACCCCCGACCAGCTGCAGCCCGGCACACTCGCCGAGCTCACCAGCCCCTCGCTCTTCGCCGAGCGCAAGGTCGTGGTCGTACGCAACGCGCAGGACCTGTCCGCCGACACGGTCAAGGACGTCAAGGCCTACCTCGGCGCGCCCGCCGAGGAGATCACCCTGGTCCTGCTGCACGCGGGCGGCGCCAAGGGCAAGGGCCTGCTGGACGCCGCGCGCAAGGCGGGGGCGCGGGAGGTGGCGTGCCCGAAGATGACCAAGCCCGCGGACCGGCTGGCGTTCGTGCGGGCGGAGTTCCGCACCACCGGGCGGTCGGCCACGCCCGAGGCGTGCCAGGCGCTGGTCGACGCGGTCGGCAGCGATCTGCGGGAGCTGGCTTCCGCGGTGTCCCAGCTGACCGCCGACGCCGAGGGGACGATCGACGAGGCGGTCGTCGGGCGGTACTACACCGGACGGGCCGAGGCCTCCAGCTTCACGGTCGCCGACCGGGCGGTCGAGGGACGGGCGGCGGAGGCGCTGGAGGCGCTGCGCTGGTCGTTGGCGACCGGAGTGGCGCCGGTGCTGATCACCAGCGCGCTGGCGCAGGGCGTGCGGGCGATCGGCAAGCTGTCCTCCGCCCGCGGCGGACGCCCCGCCGACCTCGCCCGTGAGCTCGGGATGCCGCCGTGGAAGATCGACCGGGTCCGGCAGCAGATGCGCGGCTGGACACCGGACGGCGTCTCCGTGGCGCTGCGCGCGGTGGCCGAGGCGGACGCGGGGGTGAAGGGCGGCGGTGACGATCCGGAGTACGCCCTGGAGAAGGCCGTGGTGACCATCGCGCGGGCGGCGCGTTCGCGGGGACGTGCGTAGACCGGCGTAAGCCCCTCGGGCACGTGACAGCGCGTGACGACCATGACGGGTCGCATGACGGGCGCATGACGCGCGTGAACGGCGTAGGCCGAAGAACCGTGAACGGCGTAGGCCGAAGAACGCAGGCCGGTCAGACCGAAGGCCCCGGCGTCCGTCCTGGGGAGGACGGCCACCGGGGCCTTCGGATCAAGCTCGAGGACCCATGCCCGCGTGGCGAACGCAGGCCGCGCATGGATCCGGGGTGCCGGACGGGAGCGGATGAGAGAGGGCCCGCTCTGGGTCCTTCCGGCGATCAGACCAGATAAGGGGTTCAGCCCTTGAGGGCGCCGACCTTCTGCGCCAGCGCCGACTTCTTGTTGGCGGCCTGGTTCTTGTGGATGACGCCCTTGGAGACGGCCTTGTCGAGCTGGCGCGACGCGGCGCGCTGGTGCTCGGCGGCCTTCTCGAAGTCGCCCGCGGCAGCGGCCTCACGAGCCTTGCGGATCGCGGTCTTCAGAGAGGACTTGACGGCCTTGTTGCGCAGCCGGGCCTTCTCGTTGGTCTTGTTCCGCTTGATCTGGGACTTGATGTTCGCCACGAATGAGCCTTTGCAGGTTCAGGCACGAGGCCGCGAAGGTCCCGTGCCGATGATTTCTTGAAGGAGTGCCTCGCGCTGAGAGGGCATGAGACACAGCCACCCACACTACCAGCGGCCGGTCAGCCGCCCAAAACCCGCCCCGAAGCCAGGCCGGGCCCGGCCCGAACCCGACCTCAACCCCTCCCAAACCCATCCCAGCTCCCCACCCGTGGGACGATGGAAGCTACGTATCGATCCGACCCGAGACCGCAGACACTGCGGACGCCTCAAGAATCAGGACCCTGCGTGCCCGCGATCCCTAGCCATGTGCCCGAGCCGAGCCGTACCGACCCGGCTCTGATCCGCAATTTCTGCATCATCGCGCACATCGACCACGGCAAGTCCACGCTCGCCGACCGGATGCTCCAGCTGACCGGTGTGGTCGAGCAGCGGCAGATGCGCGCCCAGTACCTCGACCGCATGGACATCGAGCGCGAGCGCGGCATCACGATCAAGTCCCAGGCGGTGCGGTTGCCGTGGGCCCCGACCCACGACAAGAGCAGCACGCACATCCTCAACATGATCGACACCCCCGGGCACGTCGACTTCACCTATGAGGTCTCGCGGTCGCTCGCCGCGTGCGAGGGCACCATCCTCCTCGTCGACGCCGCCCAGGGCATCGAGGCCCAGACCCTCGCCAACCTCTACCTGGCGATGGAGAACGACCTCACGATCATCCCCGTGCTGAACAAGATCGACCTGCCGGCCGCGCAGCCCGAGAAGTTCGCCGAGGAGCTCGCCAACCTGGTCGGCTGCGACCCCGACGACGTGCTCAAGGTCTCCGCCAAGACCGGGCTCGGCGTCGACGCGCTGCTGGACAAGGTCGTCGCCGAGATCCCCGCCCCGGTCGGCGTCAGGGACGCCCCCGCCCGCGCGATGATCTTCGACTCCGTCTACGACTCCTACCGCGGTGTCGTGACGTACGTCCGTGTCATCGACGGCCAGCTCAACAAGCGCGAGCGCATCCGGATGATGTCCACCGGCGCCACGCACGAGCTGCTGGAGATCGGCACGAACTCGCCGGAGATGCTGGCGGCGGACGGTCTCGGTGTCGGCGAGGTGGGCTACCTGATCACCGGTGTGAAGGACGTCCGCCAGTCCAAGGTCGGTGACACCGTCACCAGTCAGCACAAGGGCGCCGAGGAGGCGCTCGGCGGCTACAAGGACCCCAGGCCGATGGTCTTCTCCGGCCTCTACCCCCTGGACGGCTCCGACTACCCCGAGCTGCGCGAGGCGCTGGACAAGCTCCAGCTCAACGACGCCGCCCTGGTGTACGAGCCCGAGACCTCCGCCGCCCTCGGCTTCGGCTTCCGCGTCGGCTTCCTGGGCCTGCTCCACCTCGACGTGATCCGCGAGCGGCTCGAGCGCGAGTTCGGCCTCGACCTGATCGCCACCGCGCCCAACGTGGTCTACCGCGTGGTGATGGAGGACGGCAGCGAGCACACCGTCACCAACCCGAGCGAGTTCCCCGAGGGCAAGATCACCGAGGTGTACGAGCCGGTCGTGCGCGCCACCATCCTGGCGCCGACCGAGTTCATCGGCTCGATCATGGAGCTGTGCCAGACCCGGCGCGGCACGCTGCTCGGTATGGACTACCTGTCCGAGGACCGGGTGGAGATCCGCTACACCCTCCCGCTCGCCGAGATCGTCTTCGACTTCTTCGACCAGCTGAAGTCCAAGACCCGCGGCTACGCCTCCCTCGACTACGAGCCCACCGGCGAGCAGACCTCCAGCCTGGTCAAGGTCGACATCCTGCTGCACGGCGACAAGGTGGACGCCTTCTCGGCGATCACGCACCGGGACCAGGCGTACGCGTACGGCGTGCGGCTCGTCGCCAAGCTCAAGGAGCTCATCCCGCGGCAGGCCTTCGAGGTGCCGGTCCAGGCCGCCATCGGCTCCCGGGTGATCGCCCGCGAGACCATCCGCGCCATCCGCAAGGACGTCCTCGCCAAGTGCTACGGCGGCGACATCTCCCGCAAGCGGAAGCTGCTGGAGAAGCAGAAGGAAGGCAAGAAGCGGATGAAGATGGTCGGTTCCGTGGAGGTTCCGCAGGAGGCCTTCATCGCGGTCCTGTCCAGCGATGACAGCGCGGGGTCGGGCAAGGGCAAGAAGTAACCGCGACAGCCCTCCGGCTCATCGCATCCACCCCGGTAAAACGGACACGAGGGGGCCCGTCGTGCAAAAGCGCGGCGGGCCCCCTCGCATGTCACGGGTGGCCCTCTGTCGGAAATGGCAGGGCGCGGAGGCTTACGCGGGGGCCGGTCGCCCTTTACCCTGATGCCTGCCCGGTAGTTACTCGTGAGTTAAACAACGCCTGAACAACCGCCCGAGAGTGAAACCAGCCGCACCCAGCCGCACCTGAGCCAGCCGCAACGAGCAGGCCGCACCGTCGCGGGCCCGGAGGATGTCGTGAGCGACACACAGACACTGATCGAGAACCGTCCGCCCTCCGTGGCGGGACTCTTCCTGGAGCGGGTGGCGGCCACGCCGGACGCCGAGGCGTACCGCTACCCGGTGCCACCGGCCGCGGGTGAGGGCCCGGACGACTGGAAGTCGCTCACCTGGGCGCAGGCCGCCGAGCGGGTCTACGCGATCGCGGCCGGCCTGATCGAACTCGGCCTGCAGCCCGAGCAGCGCGTGGCCCTGGCCTCCTCCACCCGGCTCGAGTGGATCCTGGCCGACCTCGGCATCATGTGCGCGGGCGCGGCGACGACCACGGTCTATCCGCAGACCAACGCCGACGAGTCGGCGTACATCCTCTCCGACTCCGAGAGCAGGGTGCTCGTCGCGGAGGACGCCGCCCAGCTGGCCAAGGCCAGGGAGAAGCGCGCGGAACTGCCCGACCTCACCCACGTGGTGGTGATCGACGCGACCGGCGCCGACACCGCCGAGGACTGGATCCTCACCCTCGACGAGCTGGAGCGCCGGGGCGCCGCCCGCCTGGAGACGGACCCGGAGCTGGTCGAGAAGCGGGTCGGCGCGCTCACCAAGGACCAGCTCGCCACCCTCATCTACACCTCCGGCACCACCGGTCGGCCCAAGGGCGTCCGCCTGCCGCACGACAACTGGTCCTACATGGCGAAGGCGATCGCCGCGACCGGCCTGGTCACCAAGGACGACGTGCAGTACCTGTGGCTGCCGCTGGCGCACGTCTTCGGCAAGGTGCTGACCTCCGGCCAGATCGAGGTCGGTCACGTCACCGCCGTGGACGGCCGCGTCGACAAGATCATCGAGAACCTGCCGGCCGTCCGGCCGACCTACATGGCGGCCGTCCCCCGCATCTTCGAGAAGGTCTACAACGGCGTCGCCGCCAAGGCCAGGGCCGGCGGCGGGGCGAAGTACAAGATCTTCCAGTGGGCGGCGGAGGTCGCGCGGGAGTACGCCAAGGTCACTCAGGACAACTTCAAGCGCACCGGCACGCGCACCGCGCCCTTCGGGCTCGCCGCCAAGCACAAGGTCGCCGACGCCCTCGTGTACGCGAAGATCCGCGAGGCGTTCGGCGGGCAGCTGCGGGCCTGCGTGTCCGGCTCGGCCGCTCTCGCTCCGGAGATCGGGTACTTCTTCGCCGGCGCCGGCATCCACATCCTGGAGGGTTACGGCCTCACCGAGTCCTCCGCCGCGTCCTTCGTGAACCCCGGTGAGGCCTACCGCACCGGCACCGTCGGCAAGCCGCTGCCCGGCACCGAGGTGCGCATCGCGGACGACGGCGAGATCCTGCTGCGCGGCCCCGGCATCATGGAGGGCTACCACAAGCTGCCCGAGAAGACCGCCGAGGTGCTGGAGACGGACGGCTGGTTCCACACCGGCGACATCGGCGAACTCTCGCCCGACGGCTACCTGCGCATCACCGACCGCAAGAAGGACCTGATCAAGACGTCGGGCGGCAAGTACATCGCGCCCGCCGAGGTCGAGGGACAGTTCAAGGCGGTCTGCCCCTACGTCTCCAACATCCTGGTCCACGGCGCCGACCGGAACTTCTGCACGGCGCTCATCGCCCTCGACGAGGCCGCGATCACGGGGTGGGCGCAGGAGAACGGCCTGGAGGGAAGGTCGTACGCCGAGGTCGTCGCGGCGCCGGCGACGGTCGAGATGATCGACGGCTACGTCAAGCGGCTCAACGAGGGCCTCCAGCGCTGGCAGACCATCAAGAAGTTCCGCCTGCTGCCGCGTGACCTCGACGTGGAGCACGGCGAGATCACACCGAGCCTGAAGCTGAAGCGGCCGGTGGTGGAGCGGGAGTACAAGCATCTGATCGAGGAGATGTACGAGGGCGCGCGGGAGGCGTAGCGCGCCGGCCGTTCACCCGGCCGACGCTCGAAACAGGCCGTCTTTCGGCCGTCTTTCGGCCGTCTTCGAACGTTCGCCTAGCACGGTTCTCACTCTTGGCGGCGCACTTCGGTAACTCGGCGCTTATGGACGGGGCCGGTCTGTCACTCTGTCGGGCAACGACTGCGAAGTATTCGCACGAACCGCCCGGGGAGCCGTTCATGGGGGCCATTCCGACGCAACGGGAGACAGTCTCCTGTGCCAGTGGTGCGCACGCGCACACTGCTGAGGCATCCGCCCAGGAGTGCGCGCGGGCGCACGCCGTCCTGCTCGGCAGCCCCCTGGCGCCGGGTGCCGCCCGGGCGGCGGTGCGCGCGGCGCTCGCCGACTGGGCCGCGCTCGGCCTGCCCGGCACGGCCCGGCTGACCGAGCACCTCATCGCCGACGCCCTGGCGGTCGTCAGCGAGCTGGTCACCAACGCCGTCGTGCACGCGGGCACCGACGTCGAGGTGGGCTGCCGGCTGGAAGAGACGGGCGCGCTCGTCGTCGAGGCCACGGACTACCACCCCTCCCGCGCACCGAGGGACGACGGCGACGACGGGACACCGCACGAGACGCCCGAGTACGGACGCGGCCTGCGGCTCGTCGCCGCGCTCTCGGAGGAATGGGGCATCACCTACCGCCCGGGCACCAAGACCGTGTGGGCGCGGCTGCCGGTCGCGGGCAGCGAGGTCGCCGAACAGATCGAGGCGTACGCCGGCGGCCGTGCCCTCCGGCACACCGACTTCCCTGTCGCGGAGGCGTCGGGGGAGATGGTGGGTGACCCGGGTGACCTGGGTGGCGTGGGTGGTTCAGGAGCCTGGGGAGGCATGGGTGAACCGGGGGGACCGAAGGGGGCGGATGGTCCGGACGGGCGGGAGGGGCCAGGTGGCCCGCGAGTCTCGGACAACGGGGCGGACGGGTGGGGGGCGGCGGAAGGGTCCGAGGGGACGGACGTGGCCGACGGGTCGGACGGACCTTCTGGATCCAAGGACCCTGAGGAAACTGAGGGAACCGAGGGAACCGAGGGATGTGACGGATCGGACGGACCCGGGGCATCCCGGGGACCTGGGGGCCCCGAGGGAGCCGAGGGTTGCGACGGGTCGGGGAGGACGAGCGGCTTGGGCGGCACGGGCAGGTCGAGCGGCAAGAGCGGCTCGGGCGGGCCGGGCGGGGTGGAAGTATCCGGCCGAGCCGACCGATCGGGTGGAACGGACGGACCGGCAGAGCCCGGGCGCGCGGCCGATCCCGGTCAGTGGGACCTCCCGCCCTGGCCGGACTGGCGGGACCACGCGGCCGGAACCGGCTCCCGCGACGACCCGGCCGGAACCGGCCGGCGCGGAGTCCGCGACCGGGAGTGGCTGGGCCGCGGCGCCCTGTCCTTCCTCGCCGAGGCCTCCGACCTCCTCGCCGGGCAACTCGACGAGGACCTGGTCGCCTCCCTCACCGGGCAGCTGATCGTGCCGCGCCTCGCCGACTGGTGCGGCGTCTGGCTGGAGGACGAGTCCCTGGGCCGGGGAGCCTGGAGCGACGACCCCGGAGCGGCCGTGGGAGCACGGCTGGCCCGTGTCTGGCACGCCAGCGAGAGCCAGGTCGAGGAACTGCGGCTGGCCCTGGAGAAGAACCCGCCCCGCCCGCGCGAGGCGTGGCGCTCCGGCCCCGCAGCCCACCCCTGGCCCGGCGACGCACTCGGCCGGCGGGACGTGCACGGCGCCGCGCTCGCCTACCGCCTCGTCGCCGGCGGCCGGCCGCTGGGCACCCTGGTCATCGGGCGGTCCGGCGTCCCCCGTTTTCCCGAGGAGATCAGCGGCCTCGTCGAGGACCTCAGCCGCCGGGTGGCGCTCGCCATCGGCGCCGCCCGCCAGTACGCCCGGCAGGCCACCATCAGCGCCGTCCTCCAGCGCGGCCTGCTGCCCGGCGCCGTCGCCGAGATCCCCGGCGTGCGCAGCGCGCTCGTCTACGAATCGTGCGACAAGGGCGGCCCCAGCGGCGACTTCTACGACCTGTTCCCGGCCGGCGACGGCCGCTGGTGCTTCACCGTGGGCGACGTCCAGGGCAAGGGCCCCGAGGCCGCCGTGGTCATCGGACTGGCCCGGCCCTGGCTGCGGCTGCTGGCCCGCGAGCAGTACGGGGTCCCCGACGTCCTCGACCGCCTCAACCAGCTCCTCCTCGACGACGCCACGGAGGCCGCGGACGCCGCCGCGCGCGCCCTGGCCGCTGTCGGCGGCCGTCCGGTTGCCCCGGGCGACGGTCCGCAGACCCGTTTCCTGTCCCTGCTCTACGGCGAACTGGTCCCCTTCGACGGCGGCGTCCGCTGCACCCTCGCCTCCGCCGGGCATCCGCTGCCCCTGCTCCTCTCACCCGACGGCACCGTCCGCACGGTCGCGCAGCCGCAGACCCTCCTCGGAGTCATCGAGGACGCGACGTACACCAGCGAGACCTTCGAGCTGCGGTCCGGCGAAACCCTGCTGTGCGTCACGGACGGAGTCACCGAGCGGCGCAGCGGCTCCCGCCAGTTCGACGACGGGGACGGGCTCGCCGCGGCCCTCGCCGGGTGCGCGGGGCTGGACGCCGATCTGGTCGCCGAGCGCATCAGCCGGCTGGTGCACGAGTTCGGCCCCCGGCCCCCGGAGGACGACCTGGCGCTGCTGGTGCTGCAGGCCGAGTAGCCGCGGCGGTACGGGACAATGGAACGCATGCCCTCCGCACTCCCCGACGGCGAACCCGTCCCCGCCGACGGCGCCCTGCCCGCGTCCGCGCTCGCCGGGGCCGCCGACCGTCCCCTCGGTTTCTACCTGCACGTCCCGTACTGCGCGACCCGCTGCGGCTACTGCGACTTCAACACCTACACCGCGACCGAGCTGCGCGGCACCGGCGGCGTCCTCGCCTCCCGTGACAACTACGCCGAGACCCTGACCGACGAGGTCCGCCTCGCCCGCAAGGTGCTCGGCGACGACCCCCGCGAGGTCCGCACGGTCTTCGTCGGCGGCGGTACGCCCACCCTGCTGGCCGCCGACGACCTGGTCCGGATGCTGCGCGCGATCCGCGACGAGTTCGGCCTCGCGGCGGACGCGGAGGTGACGACGGAGGCCAACCCGGAGTCCGTCGACCCGGCGTACCTCGCCACCCTCCGCGAGGGCGGCTTCAACCGGATCTCCTTCGGCATGCAGAGCGCCAGGCAGCACGTCCTGAAGATCCTGGACCGCACCCACACCCCGGGCCGCCCCGAGGCGTGCGTCGCCGAGGCCCGCGCGGCCGGCTTCGAGCACGTCAACCTCGACCTGATCTACGGCACCCCCGGTGAGTCCGACGACGACTGGCGGGCCTCGCTGGACGCGGCGCTCGGCGCCGGCCCCGACCACGTCTCCGCGTACGCCCTGATCGTGGAGGAGGGCACCCAGCTCGCCCGCCGCATCCGGCGCGGTGAGGTGCCCATGACCGACGACGACGTCCACGCCGACCGGTACCTGATCGCCGAGGAGGCGTTGTCGGCGGCGGGCTTCGACTGGTACGAGGTGTCGAACTGGGCCACCTCCGAGGCCGGGCGCTGCCTGCACAACGAGCTGTACTGGCGGGGCGCCGACTGGTGGGGCGCGGGACCGGGCGCGCACTCCCACGTGGGAGGTGTGCGCTGGTGGAACGTGAAGCACCCGGGGGCGTACGCCGGGGCACTGGCGGCGGGGAAGTCGCCGGGCGCCGGACGCGAGATCCTGACGGACGAGGACCGGCGCGTGGAGCGCGTCCTGCTGGAGCTGCGGCTCCGCGAGGGCGTGCCGCTGTCCCTCCTCCGGGAGGAGGGCCTCGCGGCGTCGCGCCGCGCGCTGTCCGAGGGCCTCCTCCAGGAGGGGCCCTACGAGGAGGGGCGGGCCGTGCTGACCCTGCGGGGTCGGCTGCTGGCGGACGCGGTGGTGCGGGACCTGGTGGACTGATCACTCGGGCGAGTGAATCGGCGCGGAACGAGGGTTCGGACCCTAACCTGGTTCGTAGGCTGCCGCCGACAGTACGCGGCGGATGTGGAGGGCCACGGAGATGACCGCTGTGGACGAGCGCGGGATGACCAAGTACTTCGAGGAGCTCGAGCCTCCCGAGGGCGTGAAGGTCGAGCTTCTCCGGGGGGTCATCGTGATGATGGCCAGCCCTGACATCGTGCACAACATGATCGTTGCCGATGTGCAGGACCAGATCCCACGGCAGCGTTGGTCCCGCCTGCAGACCCAGGACGTCGACATCCTCGACGAGGCGAGCGAGCCGGTGCCGGACTTGGTTGTTCTGCCACGTGATCTCCTGCCCGAGTCCGGGCGCCTGCTGCCCTGCCCGTCGGTCACGATGGTCGTGGAGGTCGTCTCCAAGTCCAGCGTCCACCAGGACTACGTCACCAAGCGGTCGATCTACGCGGCGGGGAAGATCCCCGTTTATCTCGTGCTGGACCCGATCATGGCCCAGTGCGTCCTGCTGACGAAGCCCGCAGGCCGGGGGGAGGACGCTGATTACCGGAGTCAGGAGGTCATCAAGTTCGGAGACCGACTGCCGCTGGAAGCCTTGGGAATCGAACTGGACACCAGTGACTTCGGCACCTTCCCCGGCGTCAGGCCCCACCGCTACCCGTGACGAAGTCGATCAGCTCCTCCACCCGCCCCAGCAGCTCCGGCTGGAGATCCTTGTACGAGTGGACCCGCGCCAGGATCGCCTGCCAGACCGCCCCGGTGTTCTCCGTCGGCCACCCCAGCGCCCGGCACACCCCCGTCTTCCAGTCCTGACCGCGCGGAACACGCGGCCAGCCGTCGATCCCCAGGGACGACGGCTTCACCGCCTCCCAGATGTCGATGTACGGGTGGCCCACGACCAGCGCGTGCTCACTCGTCACCGCCTCGGCGATCCGCCACTCCTTCGATCCCGGCACGAGGTGGTCCACCAGGACCCCCAGCCGCGCGTCCGGGCCCGGCGCGAAGTCGGAAACGATCGACGGCAGGTCGTCCACGCCCTCCAGGTACTCCACGACCACGCCCTCGACGCGCAGGTCGTCGCCCCACACCTTCTCGACCAGCTCGGCGTCGTGCCGGCCCTCCACGTAGATGCGGCCGGCGCGGGCCACGCGCGCGCGTGCGCGGGGGACGGCGACCGAACCGGACGCCGTCCGCGTGGGGCGCGCGGGACCCGAGGCGGGCCTCACCAGCGTCACCACGCGCCCCTCCAGCAGGAAGCCGCGCGGCTCCATCGGGAACACCCGGCGTTTGCCGAAGCGGTCCTCCAGGGTCACCGTGCCCGCCTCGCAGTCGATCACCGCGCCGCAGAACCCGGTGCCGGGCTCCTCGACCACCAGACCGGGGTCGGCCGGGACCTCGGGTACCGGCTGCGGTTTCTTCCACGGCGGGGTCAGGTCGGCGGAGTACTGGCGCATTCTCCTGACGATACGAGGAACGCGCGCACCGTGATCAGCGCGACACGCCGAACCGGGCGGCCAGCGCGTCCCGTTGGGCCCGCACGAACGCCGCGTCCACCACCGCGCCGTGCCCGGGGACGTACAGCGCGTCCTCGCCGCCCAGGTCGAGCAGCCGGTCGAGAGCGGCCGGCCAGTGGGACGGTACGGCGTCGGGGCCCGCCTGCGGTTCGCCGGACTCCTCGACCAGGTCCCCGCAGAACACGATGTCCGGGTCGCCCGGCACCAGCACCGCGAGGTCATGACCGGTGTGCCCGGGGCCCACGTCGGCCAGCAGCACCTGCCGACCGCCGCCCAGGTCGAGCGTCCACTCGCCGCGCACCTCGTGGCGGACCGTGACGAGGGCGTCCACGGCCTCCGCCGCGAGCCGGACGTCCAGGCCGTTGGCGACCGCGTCCGCCCGCAACGCCTCCCCGCCCCTCCCCAGTACCGCGGCGACGCCCACCGACCCGAACACCTCCGCGCCCGCGAACGCCGCGGCGCCGAGAACGTGATCGAAGTGCGGGTGGGTCAGCGCGAGATGCGTCACACGGTGACCGGCGAGCTCCTGCGCCCGCACCCGCAACCACCCGCCCTCGCGAAGGCTCGCCCCGGCGTCGACCAACAGCGCGGCCTCCGTGCCGACGACCAGCCCCGCTGTGCAGTCCCACACCGGCAGCCGGCACCGCCCCACCCCGGCCGCCAGTCGCTCCCACCCCAGGTCTTCCCAAGTCACCGTCACAACGGCGACGCTAGCGCCGGGAGGGCCCCGGGCACGACGGCGGCGCCCCGGCCTTGCCGGGGGCGTACCCCACGGCCGTACACTGGGCCGGGGAAGTCTGGCACTCGCACACGCAGAGTGCCAGGGAGAACACCGGGCGGACGACTTCTGGAGGTGCGCGATGCTCAGTGAACGCAGGCTGAAGGTGCTGCGCGCCATCGTCCAGGACTACGTCGGCACCGAGGAGCCGGTCGGCTCCAAGGCCCTCACCGAGCGGCACAACCTCGGCGTCTCGCCGGCCACCGTGCGCAATGACATGGCGGCCCTGGAGGACGAGGGGTTCATCGCCCAGCCGCACACCAGCGCCGGGCGCATCCCGACCGACAAGGGCTACCGGCTCTTCGTCGACAAGCTGGCCGGCGTCAAGCCGATGACCGCGCCCGAGCGGCGTGCCATCCAGAGCTTCCTGGAGGGCGCCGTCGACCTCGACGACGTGGTGGCCCGTACGGTGCGGCTGCTCGCGCAGCTCACCCGGCAGGTCGCCGTCGTGCAGTACCCGTCGCTGACCCGCTCGACCGTGCGGCACGTGGAGTTGCTCTCCCTGGCGCCCGCGCGCCTGATGCTCGTGCTGATCACGGACACCGGGCGGGTCGAGCAGCGGATGGTCGACTGCCCGGCGCCGTTCGGTGAGTCGTCCCTCGCGGACCTGCGTGCGCGGCTCAACAGCCGGGTCGCGGGCCGTCGTTTCTCGGACGTGCCGAGCCTGGTCGAGGACCTGCCGGAGGCCTTCGAGGCCGAGGACCGCGGTACGGTCTCCACCGTGCTCTCCACTCTCCTGGAGACGCTGGTCGAGGAGAACGAGGAGCGGCTGATGATCGGCGGCACCGCCAATCTGACCCGCTTCGGGCACGACTTCCCCCTGGTGATCCGGCCGGTTCTCGAGGCGCTGGAGGAGCAGGTCGTGCTCCTCAAGCTGCTCGGCGAGGCGAAGGATCCGGGCGTGACCGTCCGTATCGGTCATGAGAACGCCCACGAAGGACTCAACTCAACGTCCGTCGTGTCGGTGGGCTACGGTTCGGGCGGCGAGGCGGTTGCCAAGCTCGGCGTGGTCGGACCGACCCGCATGGACTACCCGGGAACGATGGGAGCGGTACGCGCAGTGGCACGGTACGTCGGACAGATCCTGGCGGAGTCGTAGGTGGCCACGGACTACTACGCCGTACTCGGCGTGCGCCGCGACGCTTCCCAGGACGAGATCAAGAAGGCGTTCCGGAGGCTCGCCCGCGAGCTGCACCCGGACGTCAACCCCGATCCGAAGACCCAGGAGCGGTTCAAGGAGATCAACGCCGCCTACGAGGTGCTGTCGGACCCGCAGAAGAAGCAGGTCTACGACCTCGGTGGTGACCCGCTCTCGCAGGCCGGCGGCGGTGGCGCGGGCGGCTTCGGCGCGGGCGGCTTCGGGAACTTCTCGGACATCATGGACGCGTTCTTCGGCACGGCGTCGCAGCGCGGGCCGCGCTCGCGCACGCGCCGGGGCCAGGACGCGATGATCCGCATCGAGGTCGAGCTGGACGAGGCCGCGTTCGGTACGACCAAGGACATCCAGGTCGACACGGCGGTCGTCTGCAACACCTGCAACGGCGAGGGCGCGGCGCCGGGCACGAGTGCCCAGACGTGTGACATGTGCCGCGGTCGCGGTGAGGTGTCGCAGGTCACGCGGTCCTTCCTGGGGCAGGTCATGACCTCCCGCCCCTGCCCGCAGTGCCAGGGCTTCGGCACCGTGGTCCCGACCCCGTGCCCGGAGTGCGCGGGCGACGGCCGGGTCCGCTCCCGGCGCACGCTGACCGTGAAGATCCCGGCCGGTGTCGACAACGGCACGCGGATCCAGCTCGCGGGTGAGGGCGAGGTCGGCCCCGGCGGCGGCCCCGCCGGTGACCTGTACGTCGAGATCCACGAACTGCCCCACTCGACCTTCCAGCGCCGCGGCGACGACCTGCACTGCACGGTCACCATCCCGATGACGGCGGCGGCCCTGGGCACGAAGGTGCCGCTGGAGACGCTCGACGGCATGGAGGAGATCGACATCCGCCCGGGCACCCAGTCCGGCCAGTCGGTCCCGCTGCACGGCCGCGGCGTCACCCACCTGCGCGGCGGGGGCCGGGGCGACCTCATCGTCCACGTCGAGGTGATCACCCCGACCAAGCTCGACCCCGAGCAGGAACGCCTGCTCCGGGAGCTCGCCAAGATGCGCGGCGAGGAACGACCCCAGGGGCAGTTCCAGCCTGGGCAGCAGGGGCTGTTCTCCCGGCTGAAGGACGCGTTCAACGGGCGTTGATGCGGTTGCCCGGCGGGTGTCGTCGGTGTGTCGTGCGCGGTGGTCGGGTGGTCTGCCGGGGGTCCGGGGGTTGGCCCCCGGGTGGTGTGGTCAGCCCGGGCAGCAGGGGCTGTTCTCCCGGCTGAAGGACGCGTTCAACGGGCGGTGACGTGGGGCGGTGCCAGGGGCTTCTCGATGGGGATGCTCCTGGCGTATGCCGACGGAAGCCCGGTTTCGGACTTGTTCGGAGGACGTGACACCATGCGGTCATGTCCTCCGCACTGACCGATCTTTTCCCTCACCCGATCGTGCAGGCGCCCATGGCGGGCGGCGTCTCCGTGCCGGGGCTCGCCGCCGCCGTCTGCGAGGCGGGAGGGCTGGGATTCCTGGCCGCCGGGTACAAGACCGCGGACGGGATGTACCAGGAGATCAAGCAGCTGCGGGGCCTGACGAACCGCCCCTTCGGCGTCAACCTCTTCATGCCGCAGCCGGAGACGGCCGACCCCTCCGCCGTGGGCGTGTACGCCCACCAGCTGGCCGGTGAGGCCGCCTGGTACGAGACGGAGCTCGGCGACCCCGAGTGCGGCCGGGACGACGGATACGACGCCAAGCTCGCGGTGCTGCTGGACGACCCGGTGCCGGTGGTGTCGTTCCACTTCGGTGTCCCGAGCCGTGAGGTCGTCGACTCCCTGCACCGCGTCGGCACCTTCGCCCTGGCCGCGGCGACCACCGCGGAGGAGGCCCGGGCCGTCGAGCGGTCCGGCGCCGACGCGGTGATCGCGCAGGGCGCCGAGGCCGGCGGACACCAGGGCACCCACCGGGACCACCCGGAGACCGGCGGCGTCGCCGGCACCGGACTGCTGTCGCTGGTCGCCCAGGTCCGGGAGGCGGTGAGCCTGCCGATCGTCGCCGCCGGCGGCATCATGCGCGGCTCCCAGATCGCCGCGGTGCTCGCGGCCGGCGCGAGCGCGGCCCAGCTCGGCACCGCCTTCCTCGCCACCCCCGAGTCCGGCGCGCACGCCCTGCACAAGGACGCGCTGACCAACCCCCTCTTCGTCCGCACCGAGCTGACCCGCGCCTTCTCCGGCCGCCCCGCCCGCGGGCTGGTCAACCGCTTCCTGCGCGAGCACGGCCCGTACGCCCCCGCCGCCTACCCGGAGGTGCACCACCTCACCGCACCGCTGCGCAAGGCGGCGGCGAAGGCGGGCGACGCGCAGGGCATGGCGCTCTGGGCGGGACAGGGCCACCGGATGGCCCGGGACCTGCCCGCCGGGCAGCTGGTCGAGGTACTGGCGGCCGAACTCGCCGCCGCCGGGACGGCGTTGTCGGAGTACGCGACGGGAGGCACGGGCCGATGACGGCACCGGTGTTCGTGGTCGACTCCCTCCAGCCGGGGGACCTGGCCGCGGGGGAGTACGTCCTGGACGGCGCCGAGGGGCGGCACGCCGTCTCCGTGAAGCGGCTGCGGCCCGGTGAGGACGTCGTCCTCACCGACGGACGCGGCCGCTGGGCCGAGGGAGTGGTCAAGGCCGCCGAGGGCAAGGACCGCCTGGTCGTCACCGGCCTGGAGAGCGTCCACGAGGAGCCCGCCGAGCAGCCCCGGATCACCGTCGTCCAGGCCCTGCCCAAGGGCGACCGCGGAGAGCTGGCCGTCGAGACGATGACCGAGGTCGGCGTCGACGCTGTCGTGCCGTGGGCGGCGTCCCGCTGCATCACGCAGTGGAAGGGCGAGCGGGGTCTGAAGGCGCTGGGCAAGTGGCGGGCGACGGCCCGGGAGGCCGGCAAGCAGTCCCGCCGGGTCCGCTTCCCCGTCGTCGCGGACGCGGCGACGAGCAAGCAGGTTGCCTCACTTCTGGCCGAGGCCGACTTCGCCGCCGTACTCCACGAGAGCGGCGACGAACCGCTGGCCGCCACCGAACTCCCCGCCTCCGGCGACATCGTGCTGGTCGTCGGACCCGAAGGCGGAGTCTCCCCTGAGGAGTTGGCGCTGTTCGAGCAGGCCGGCGCCAAGCCCTACCGCCTGGGGCGCAGCGTCCTGCGCACCTCCACCGCGGGCACGGCCGCGACGGCCGTCCTCCTGGCCCGCACCGGCCGCTGGTCCTGACGGCGCGTCGAGCCCGCACCGCGGGGCGGCTTGCCGTCGCCCGCGCGGCCCGCGGTCGTCGCCCCTTCGCCAACGGTGGTGAGAGTGGCCGTATGCGCCCTACCGCCAGGCTGCCACCGGTGGCACTCTGCCGTGCATGGGGGCATTGAGACGGATTTCGCACAGGGTGAGCCGGGCACGCGGGCGGCGCGCCGCGCTGGTGACGGGCGGCGTGGTCGTCGCCGTCGGCGGTGTCGTCGCGTGTGATCCGGCCGGGTTGAGCTCCGCGTCCGTGGCGTACACGACCGACCAGACCGTGACGCGCGAACTCGACCGGCGGGACGCGGACGTGCGGTGGCTCACCTGCACGGCCTCCTTCGGCGACTCCGGCCGGAGCGCCTCGGCCACCGGGAACACCGTCGCCTCCGTCGACTGCGAGGGGAAGACCGACGGCGGACAGGACATCACCGTCGACGGCCGGGTGACCCGGGTCGTCAACGGCGCCTGCGTGCGCGGCGATCTCACCGCGGAGGTGGACGGCAAGCAGTGGTTCCACGTCAAGGGACTGGGGAACTGCGACGCCGCGAGCGCCCCGCCCGCGAGCCGGCCCTCCCCGCACGCGCCGGCGCCCACCGTGACCGTCACCCGGACCATCTGGTGCCCGGACGATCCCCACTGCCGGCCGGTGGAGGGCAAGTAGCCCCGCCTCCCGGTGGCCGGTGGAAGGCGAGGGTTCGTGTTCCGGTGGCCGGTGGAAGGCGAGCGTCCCGCGTCCCGGTGGCCGGTATGTGATCCAAACCTCTGTCGGCGGACACCGCCCCTGCATAGGCTGAGGGGGTGACACAGCCCGCAGCGCCTGCCTACCTCCGCTTTCCGCACCCGCACGGCGAGTTGGTCGCCTTCACCGCCGAGGACGACGTGTGGCTCGCCCCGCTCGACGGCGGCCGGGCCTGGCGGGTCAGCGCCGACAACGTGCCGGTGAACCACCCGCGCGTCTCGCCCGACGGCACCACCGTCGCCTGGACCTCCACCCGCGACGGCGCCCCCGAGGTGCACGTCGCGTCCGCCGACGGCGGCCCCGCCAAACGCCTCACGCACTGGGGCAGTCCGAAGACCCAGGTGCGCGGCTGGACCCCGGAAGGGCAGGTCCTCGCCCTCAGCGCCTACGGACAGGCCAGCCTGCGCCGCAGCTGGGCCCGCGCCGTCCCGCTCGACGGCGGACCGGCCGCCACCCTGCCGTACGGGCCCGTCGGCGACGTCGCGTACGGTCCGCGCACCGTGCTGCTGTCCGCGCCGATGGGCCGCGAGGCCGCCTGGTGGAAGCGCTACCGGGGCGGTACGGCGGGCAAGCTGTGGATCGACGCCGAAGGGGACGGGGAGTTCGCCCGGCTCCACGGCGACCTCGACGGCAACATCGAGTACCCCTTCTGGGTCGGCGACCGGATCGCCTTCCTCAGCGACCACGAGGGCACCGGCGCCCTCTACTCCTCCCTCGCCGACGGCTCCGACCTGCGCAGGCACACCCCCCTCGGGGGCTTCTACGCCCGGCACGCCGCCACCGACGGCACCCGCGTCGTCTACTCCAGCGCCGGCGAGCTGTGGACCCTCGACGACCTGGACGGCGCCGAGCCGCGCCGGCTCGACATCCGGCTCGGCGGCTCGCGCGTCGACCTCCAGGCGTACCCGGTGAACGCCGCCCGCTGGTTCGGCTCCGCCTCCCCCGACCACACCGCGCGCGGCAGCGCCGTCGCCGTGCGCGGGGGCGTGCACTGGGTCACCCACCGCTCCGGCCCGGCCCGCGCGCTCGCGGCGACACCCGGCGTACGGACCCGGCTGCCGCGCACCTTCCGGGCCGACGGCGAGGAGTGGGTGGTGTGGGTGACGGACGCCGAGGGCGACGACGCCCTGGAGTTCGCGCCCGCCACCGGGCTCGCGCCCGGCGCCACGCCGCGCCGCATCGCCGCCGGACAGCTCGGACGGGTGCTGGTCCTCGCCATGGCGCCCGACGGCAGCCGTGCCGCCGTCGCCTCGCACGACGGGCGGGTGCTGCTCGTCGAGCGCGAGAGCGGCGAGATCCGCGAGGTCGACCGCAGCGAGGACGGCGACGTGTCCGGGCTGGTCTTCTCCCCCGACTCGGCCTGGCTCGCCTGGTCGCACCCGGGCCCCGCCCCGCTGCGTCAGCTCAAGCTCGCCAACACCACCGACCTGTCGGTGAGCGAGGCGACGCCCCTGCGGTTCAAGGACTACGCGCCGGCGTTCACCCTGGACGGAAAGCACCTCGCCTTCCTCTCCACCCGCTCCTTCGACCCGGTCTACGACGAGCACGTCTTCGACCTGGCCTTCGTCGAGGGCGCCCGGCCGTACCTGATCACCCTGGCCGCGACCACCCCGTCGCCCTTCGGCCCGCAGCGCCACGGCCGGCCCTTCGAGACACCGGACCGCGAGGAGACCCCCGACAGCGAGGGCACCCCGACCACCCGGATCGACATCGAGGGCCTCGCCGACCGCATCGTGCCCTTCCCGGTCGAGGCCGCCCGCTACTCCCGGCTGCGCGCCGCCAAGGACGGCGTCCTGTGGCTGCGCCACCCGGTCACCGGCGTCCTCGGCGCCTCCCGCGCCACCCCGGACGCCCCGGACCCGCAAACCGACCTGGAGCGCTACGACCTCGCCCAGCAGCGCGTCGAGCACCTCGCCACCGACGCCGACCACTTCGAGGTCAGCGGCGACGGCAAGCGGGTGCTGCTGTGGACCGACGGACGGCTCAAGGTCGTCCCCAGCGACCGGCGGGCCTCCGGCGACGAGGACAGCGACACCAACATCAGCGTCGACCTGAGCCGCGTCCGGCAGACCGTCGACCCGGCCGCCGAGTGGCGCCAGATGTACGACGAGACCGGCCGCGTCATGCGGGACAACTTCTGGCGGCCCGACATGAACGGCGTCGACTGGGACGGCGTCCTCGACCGCTACCGTCCCGTCCTGGACCGCCTCGCCACCCACGACGACCTGGTCGACCTCCTGTGGGAGGTGCACGGCGAACTCGGCACCTCGCACGCCTACGTCACCCCGCGCGGCGGCCACGGCGGCGGCGCCCGGCAAGGCCTGCTCGGCGCCGACCTCTCCCGGCACGAGGACGGCACCTGGCGCGTCGACCGCGTCCTGCCCTCGGAGACCTCCGACCCCGACGCCCGCTCCCCGCTCGCCGCGCCCGGCGTCGCGGTGCGCGCCGGGGACGCGATCGTCGCGGTCGCCGGACAGCCCGTCGACCCGGTCACCGGCCCCGGCCCGCTCCTGGTCGGCACCGCGGGCAAGCCGGTCGAGCTGACCGTCTCCCGGGCCGGCGGCGGAGACCCCCGGCACGCGGTCGTCGTCCCCCTCGCCGACGAGGAGGCGCTGCGCTACCACGCCTGGGTCGCCGACCGCCGCGCCCACGTCCACGAGAAGTCCGGCGGCCGGCTCGGCTACCTCCACGTGCCCGACATGGTCGGCTCCGGCTGGGCCCAGCTCCACCGCGACCTGCGCGTCGAGGTCACCCGGGAGGGCCTGGTCGTCGACGTCCGCGAGAACCGGGGCGGGCACACCTCCCAGTTGGTCGTGGAGAAGCTGGCCCGGCGGATCATCGGCTGGGACCTGCCGCGCGGCATGCGGCCGACCAGCTATCCGCAGGACGCGCCCCGGGGCCCGGTCGTCGCCGTCGCCAACGAGTTCTCCGGTTCCGACGGCGACATCGTCAACGCGGCGATCAAGGCGCTCGGTATCGGGCCGGTCGTCGGCACCCGCACCTGGGGCGGCGTCATCGGCATCGACAGCCGCTACCGGCTGGTCGACGGGACGCTGATCACCCAGCCCAAGTACGCGTTCTGGCTGGAGGGTCACGGCTGGGGCGTGGAGAACCACGGCGTCGACCCCGACGTGGAGGTCCCCCACCGCCCCCAGGACCACGCGGCGGGCCGCGACCCCCAGCTGGACGAGGCGATCAGGCTGGCGCTGGAGGCGTTGGAGGAGACCCCCGCGAAGACACCACCGAGCCTGCCGTAGTCCCAGCCGTGGCCGCGGGCGGTCGTGTCCCCCCCCCGTGCCCGAACGCCCCTGGGAGACACCCCCCCCCGGGGGCGGCACGGGTGGGCGCGCCGGCACCCCGCGAGCGCGGGCGAGCACACCCGACCCGGCAGCAACCCAGGCGCACGGCGCCCCACGCGCCCGGGCTCGCTACGATGCCCCTCAGAAGATCACCACCGTAAGGAGCGCCCATGTCCGGCGAGCCACAGGACGACTGCCTGTTCTGCAAGATCGTCGCGGGTCAGATCCCGGCGACGATCGTCCGCGAGACGGACACGACCGTCGCGTTCCGTGACATAAACCCCCAGGCGCCCACCCACGTCCTGGTGATCCCCAAGGCGCACTACCGGGACGCCGCCGCCCTCGCCGCCGGCGCCCCGGAACTCGCCGCGGACGTGCTGCGCGAGACCCAGGCCGTCGCCGACGACGAGAAGCTGGACAGCTACCGCATCGTCTTCAACACCGGCACCGGAGCCGGCCAGACCGTCTGGCACACCCACGCCCACGTCCTCGGCGGCCGCGGCCTCGAATGGCCCCCCGGATAGACCGCCGTGTCCGTACGCGAACTGGTCGTCCTCGGCACCGCCAGCCAGGTCCCCACCCGGCACCGCAACCACAACGGCTACCTGCTGCGCTGGGACGGCGAGGGCATCCTGTTCGACCCCGGCGAGGGCACGCAGCGCCAGATGCTGCGTGCCGGGGCCGCCGCCCACGACCTGAACCGGATCTGCGTCACGCACTTCCACGGCGACCACAGCCTCGGTCTCGCCGGCGTCATCCAGCGCATCAACCTCGACCGGGTGCCGCACGAGATCACCGCCCACTACCCGCGCTCCGGCCGGCGCTTCTTCGAGCGACTGCGGTACGCCACCGCCTACCGCGAGACGGTCGCCCTCACCGAGGTCCCGGTCGTCACGGACGGCGTCCTGGCGGTCACCCCCGCCTACACCCTGGACGCCCGCAGGCTGTCCCACCCCGTCGAGTCCTACGGCTACCGCCTCACCGAGCCGGACGGCCGCCGCATGCTGCCCGAACGCCTGGCCGCGCACGGGATCAAGGGCCCCGACGTGGGCCGCATCCAGCGCGAGGGCTCGCTGAACGGCGTCCCGCTCGACGAGGTCAGCGAGATCCGCCGCGGCCAGCGGTTCGCCTTCGTCATGGACACCCGGCTGTGCGACGGGGTGCACGCGCTCGCCGAGGGCTGCGACCTGCTGGTCATCGAGTCGACGTTCCTCGACGAGGACGAGGCGCTCGCCACCGACCACGGCCACCTGACCGCCGGCCAGGCGGCGCGGGCCGCCCGTGACGCGGGCGTACGCCACCTCGTCCTGACCCACTTCAGCCAGCGCTACTCGGACCCCGAGGAGTTCGAGCGGCAGGCACGGGCGGCCGGCTACGAGGGAGAGCTGACCGTGGCCCACGACCTACTGAGAGTCCCGGTTCCGAAACGTCGGTGAAACCGCCGTACCATGCTCTGATGCCCCTGCCCAAAGCTGAACTGCACCTCCACATCGAAGGCACCCTGGAACCCGAGCTGGCCTTCGAGCTGGCCGCCCGCAACGGCGTGTCCCTGCCCTACGGGAACACCGACGCGCTGCGCGAGGCGTACCGGTTCGGGGACCTCCAGTCCTTCCTGAACCTGTACTACGAGCTCATGGCCGTCCTGCGCACCGAGCGGGACTTCGAGGACCTCGCCGACGCCTACCTGGCCCGCGCCGCCGCGCAGGGCGTGCGGCACGCGGAGATGTTCTTCGACCCGCAGGCGCACCTCGCCCGGGGCGTGGAGATGGGCACGGTCGTGGAGGGGCTGTGGCGGGCGCTCGGCCGCAGCCGGGAGCGGCACGGCGTCTCCACCCGGCTGATCATGTGCTTCCTGCGCGACGAGTCCGCCGAGTCGGCGCTGGCGACCCTCGACGCCGCGAAGCCGTACCTGGACCGGATCACCGGCGTCGGCCTGGACTCCGCCGAGGTCGGGCACCCGCCGGTGAAGTTCCGCGAGGTGTACGAGGCCGCCGCCGCCCTCGGGCTGCGCCGGGTCGCGCACGCGGGCGAGGAGGGGCCGCCGGAGTACGTCACCGAGGCCCTGGACGTGCTCGGCGTCGAGCGGATCGACCACGGGCTGCGCTCGGTGGAGGACCCGGCACTGGTCGAGCGGCTGGTGCGCGACCGCGTCCCGCTGACCCTGTGCCCGCTGTCCAACGTGCGGCTGCGCACCGTCGACACCCTCGCCGACCACCCGCTGCCCGCCATGCTGGACGCGGGCCTCATGTGCACGGTCAACTCCGACGACCCGGCCTACTTCGGCGGCTACGCGGGCGACAACTTCGACGCCGTGCGCCGGACCCTCGGCCTCACCGAGGAGCGGCTGCGGGAGCTGGCCCGCAACTCCTTCCTCGCCTCCTTCCTGGAGGACGACGAGGAACTGCGGGCGCGGTACCTGGCCGAGGTGGACGGGTACGCGTTCCCCGCCGCGTGACTCAGCCCGTCCCGGACCCCGGTGCGGCCGCCGCCTGCCGGGGTCCCGCCGTGCCGTAGGCACGCTGGACGGTCGCGGCGGGGGCGTCCACGTCGATCTCGACGACCGGCTGCTCCATGGCCCCGACCTCGGGCACCGCGCCGCTCGGCGTGCCGGTGGCGGCGGCGACCAGGGCGGCCGGGGTGCCGCCGCGGCGGCGGACCGCGCCGGGCAGCAGCGGGCGCCCGCCGGTGTGCAGCGCGACGGCGGTCATCGGCACGGCGACCAGCAGCAGCCCGGCGCCGAGGACCAGGCCCATGCCCGCGTAACCGGCCTCGGCCGACAGCACACTGCCGGTCAGCGGCCCGGCCGCCGTGCCCAGCGAGGACGCCGACCCGACGAGCACCGCCCACCGGCCGCGCGGGTCGAGCGAGGCGGCGAGGCCGATCAGGTACGACAGCACGACCGGGTACACCGTGTTCCAGGCGATCTCCCCGGCCGCGAAGGTCGTCGGGGTGGTCGCGGACGCGCTCACCGCGATGCAGCACGCGATGAGCACCGTGCCCGCCCCGATGGGCATCGCCCGCCCCAGCCGGGGCCCGAGCGCGCCGGCCACCAGCACGCCCACCAGTCCCGCGCCCAGCGCGACCGCGAAGACGACCCCGAGGGTGGCATCGCCCAGACCCGCCTGTGTCAGCCCGATCCGGCCGCTGACGCCCCACAGGGAGTTCTGCGCGAGGGACCAGCACAGCACGGTGGCGGCCAGGACCAGGCCCGAACGGCGGCGGGGGAGCGGGGTGGTGACGTCCGTGCCGTGCGCCGTCGGCGACGCGGCCGTCCCGCCCGGCAGCCGGCCGGTCAGCGGCCACACCGCCAGTGCGGTCAGCGCGATCGCGGCCAGCGGCAGGCCGTGCGCCCGGCCGAGGTGCGGCACCGTCAGATAGACCGCGCCGGCCAGCGCGGACACGCTCAACAGGCCCAGCGTGGAGGCCCGGTGCGGGTCCCGTTCGGCGGCGATCCGGGTGGCGGCGACCGTGGTGGCCGTACCGGACCCGAAACCGCCCACCATCGCGCCCACGACGACGGCCGGGACGGTGGTGGTGAGCGCGGCGGTGCCGTATCCGAGGACGGCCAGCGCGAGCCCGAACCGGGCGAGCGCGCGGGCGCCGATCCGCTGTACCCGGGAGGCGAGCAGGAAGCCCGCGGCGGCCGAACTCAGCAGCAGCGCACTGCCGACGGCGCCCGCCTGAGTGGCGGTCAGCGGAAGGCCGGTGTCGAGTCTGCCGACGGTGGTGGGCAGCAGATACGGAGGAAGGTACCCGGCCGTGAAAAGGGCGACGAGGGGCCAGGGAGGGGTGCGGGGGGCGAACACGGGCGTTCCCGGGGCATGCGAAAGGGACGGTGGGAGGGAGGGGGCGACGACCGTCGACTGACAGGAACGCGCGCGCAATTTGTATCAAGCCCGGGGAGCCCCGAAACAGGCGAGGGGGTGTGTTGTGCGTCACATGAGCGTTTGGGGGTTTCAGGGTTGGGTAGCAGTGGGCGCTAACGCCAGTGCACCGAGCCGCCCCCGGCCGGGATCGACGCCTCCACCTTGGCCCTGATCTCCCGCATCACCGCGACGATCCGCGCCTCGTGACCGGGCGTCAGCCGGGCCACCGGCACCGAGCAGCTGATCGCGTCCAGCGCCGGAGTCTCGTACCGCAGGGCGAAACCGAAGCCGACGATGCCCGTCACGCCCTCCTCCCGGTCGACGGAGTAGCCGCGCTCCCGGGTCCGCGCCAGATCGGCCGCCAGGGAGTCCCTGTCGGTGCGGGTGTTGGGGGTCAGCGCCTTGTACGGCCCCTCGGGCAGGTCCGTGTCCGGCCGCTCGGCCAGCAGCGCCTTGCCCAGCGCGCCCGCGTGCGCGGGCAGCCGGCGCCCCACCCGGCTGATCGTGCGCAGGTACTCGTGCGACTCCCGGGTCGCCAGATAGGCCACGTCGGCCCCGTCCAGCCGCCCCAGGTGGATGGTCTCGCCCAGCGCCTCGGACGCCTCGTCGAGAAACGGCCGCGCCACCCGTACCCACGGGTCGGAGTCCAGGTAGCCGGTGCCGGTCAGCAGGGCGTGGATGCCGATGCCGTACAGCGAGCCGGTGACGTCGGTGCGGACCCAGCCGCGTGAGATCAGGGTCTGCAGCAGCGCGTACATCGAGCTGCGCGGCACCCCCAGCTCGTCCGCCAGCTCCTGCAGCCGCGCCGGGCGGTCCCCGCGGGCGGCCAGCACCTCCAGCAGCTCCACCGTGCGCGCCGCGGACTTCACCTCACGGACGCCGCCCGGCGCGCCTCCTGTCTCCGACATGTGCCGATCGTAAGCGGGCGCCGTCGACCCATTGACGCCACTCATTCACCTATCTAATCTCCATCTTCATACGTGGATGACGTCTACATGGGGAGATGATCCGGGTGGGCCTCGATACCGGCACCGATCACGCGGCCGTGGTCCGACGACTGCGGGACGGCATGGCGCGGAGCGTGCTGTCCTTCCCGCTGACCAGCTTCCGCGACGACGGGACGCTGGACCCCGACGGCTACCGCGCCCACGTCGCCGAGCGGCTCGCCGCCGGTCCCGGCGCCGTCTTCCCCGCCTGTGGCACCGGCGAGTTCTTCTCCCTGGACGAGGACGAGTACCGGCAGGTCGTCACCGTCGCCGTCGAGGAGGCGGCCGGCCGCGTGCCGGTCGTCGCCGGAACCGGGTACGGCTGGGCGCAGGCCCTCCGGTTCGCGCGGATCGCCGAGGACGCCGGAGCCGACGCCCTCCTGGTCATGCCGCACTACCTCACCGCCGCCCCGCAGGAAGGCCTGGTCGCCCAGCTGGAGCGGATCGCCGCCGGCACCCGCCTCCCGCTGATCGCCTACCAGCGGGGCCGGGTCGCCTACACCGCCGAGTCGGTCCGGCGCCTGTCCCGCGTCCCCGGCGTCATCGGCCTCAAGGACGGCCACAGCGACCTGGACCGCCTCCAGCGCCTCGTCCTCGCCGCCCCCGAGGACTTCCTGTTCTTCAACGGCGCCGCCACCGCCGAGATCCAGGCCCGCGCCTACGCCGCCATCGGCGTCCCCGCCTACTCCTCCGCCGTGCACGCCTTCGCCCCCGAGATCGCGAACGCCTTCCTCACCGCCCTGCGCGACGGTGACACCGGCACCGTCGGCACACTGCTGCGCGACTTCTACGTCCCCCTCGTCGAACTGCGCGACCGCGTCCCCGGATACGCCGTGTCCCTGGTGAAGGCGGCGGCCCGGCTGCGCGGCTGCCCGGTCGGGCCCGTGCGCGCCCCGCTCACCGACCCCTCGGCCGCCGACCTGACCGAACTGAAGTCCCTGCTCACCGCCGGACTCGACCTCGTAGGAGCCGCCCTGTGACCCGCGACCTCACGATCACCGGCGTCCGCCTGACGCCGATCCTCGTCGCCGACCCGCCCCTGCTCAACACGCAGGGCGTCCACCAGCCGTACACCCCCCGGCTGATCGTCGAGGTGGAGACCGCCGACGGGACCACCGGCGTCGGCGAGACGTACGGCGACGCCAAGTACCTCGAGCTGGCCCGCCCCTTCGCCGACCAGCTGGTCGGCCGTCGGGTCTCGGACCTCAACGGCCTGTTCACCATGGCCGACGCGGTCGCGGTCGACGCCTCCCGACTCTCCGGTCAGGTCGACGTCGGCGGACTGCGCGGCGTCCAGACCGCCGACAAGCTGCGCCTGTCCGTCGTCTCCGCCTTCGAGGTCGCCTGCCTCGACGCCCTCGGCAAGGCGCTCGGACTGCCCGTGCACGCGCTGCTGGGCGGCAAGGTGCGCGACACCGTGGAGTACAGCGCCTACCTCTTCTACAAGTGGGCCGACCACCCGGCGGGCGTGGCGTGCGAGAAGGACGACTGGGGCGCCGCCGTCGACCCGGCCGGGATCGTCGAGCAGGCCCGTGCCTTCACCGAGCGGTACGGCTTCACCTCCTTCAAGCTCAAGGGCGGCGTCTTCCCTCCCGACGAGGAAATCGCCGCGGTCAAGGCCCTCGCCGACGCCTTCCCCGGACACCCGCTGCGCCTGGACCCCAACGGCGCCTGGTCCGTGGGGACCTCCCTCAGGGTCGCCGCGGAACTCGGGGACGTCCTGGAGTACCTGGAGGACCCCGCGCTCGGCACCCCGGCCATGGCCGAGGTCGCCGCGAGGACCGGCGTGCCGCTCGCCACCAACATGTGCGTGACGACGTTCGCCGAGATCCAGGAGGCGTTCACGAAGGGCGCCGTGCAGGTCGTGCTCTCCGACCACCACTACTGGGGCGGGCTGCGCAACACCCAGCAACTCGCCGCCGTCTGCCGCACCTTCGGCGTCGGCGTGTCCATGCACTCCAACACCCACCTGGGCATCAGCCTCGCCGCCATGACCCACGTGGCGGCCACCGTCCCGAACCTCCACCACGCCTGCGACTCCCACTACCCCTGGCAGTCCGAGGACGTCCTCACCGAACGGCTCACCTTCGACGGCGGCAGGGTCACCGTCTCCGACGCGCCCGGCCTCGGCGTCGAACTCGACCGCGACCGACTGGAGTTCCTGCACCGGCGCTGGCTCGACGACGACGGCACCCTGCGCGACCGCGACGACGCGGCGGCGATGCGGGTCGCCGACCCCGAGTGGGTGACCCCGTCCGTCCCCCGCTGGTGAACCGCCCGCGCCCACCTCTCCCGCCACGACGGGAGCCGCCCGGACCGCCCGGACCGCCCGGACCGCCCGGACCGCCCGGACCGCCCGACCGGGACCGGCCCGGCCTCTCCGGCGCGAACGCCGTCGGGGTGCCGGTGGCGTGGTGCACACTGGCCTGATCCGCACCATGCCAGGGAGCGCACCGTGACAGCGTCCACCGTGTCCACCGCGTCCGACGTGCCAGCCATGCCCGCCATGTCGGCCGACGAGAGAACGCACCGCCACGTCCCGGACGAGGGATGGCACCGACACCCCCACGTCGATCCCCTCGCCGCCCTGCGCAGGCCGCAGGACCCGCCCTGGGACGTGTACCTGACCGGCACCGTCTTCCTCGACGTCGTCTTCACCGGACTCGACTCCGCCCCGGTGCGCGGGACCGAGTCCTGGGCACGCGGGATGGGGTCGAGTCCGGGCGGCGTGGCGAACATGGCGACCGCGCTGGCCCGCCTCGGCCTGCGCACCTCGCTGGCCGCGGCGTTCGGCGACGACCACTACGGCGACTACTGCTGGGACGCGCTCGCCCAGGGCGAGGGCATCGACCTGAGCCCCTCGCGCACCGTGCCCGGCTGGCACTCGCCGGTGACGGTCTCGATGGCGTACGAGGGGGAGCGCACGATGGTCTCCCACGGCCACGAGCCGCCGCCCGAGGAACCGTCCCCGGACTGCCCCCCACGCGCGCGTGCCGCCGTCGCCTCCCTCACGCCCGGTGTCCGCGCCCCCTGGATCGCCCAGGCCGCGGCGCGGGGCACCCGGGTCTTCGCCGACGTCGGCTGGGACGACACCGGGGCCTGGGACCTCGCGGGGCTGCCCGACCTCCCGCTCTGCGAGGCCTTCCTGCCGAACGCGGAGGAGGCGATGCGCTACACCGGTGCCACCTGCCCCCGTGCCGCCGCGCACGCCCTGACCGAGCACGTGCCGCTCGCGGTCGTCACCCTCGGCGCGGAGGGCGCGTACGCGGTGGACCGGCGCACGGGCGAGAGCGCCGAAGTCCCGGCGATCGAGGTGGAGGCCCTGGACCCGACCGGGGCCGGGGACGTCTTCGTCGCCGGGTTCGTCACCGGCACCCTGGCCGGCTGGCCACTGGCCGACCGCCTCGCCTTCGCCGGCCTCACCGCGGCCCTCTCCGTCCAGGAGTTCGGGGGCTCCCTGTCGGCGCCCGGCTGGTCCGAGATCGCGACCTGGTGGCGCAAGGTCCAGTCGGTCGAGGGCCAGGACCCGACGGCACTGCGCCGGTACGCGTTCCTGGCGGACCTGGTCCCGGACGAGCCGGTGGGCCCGTGGCCCCGGCGCCGCGCGGTCCCGACCATCGGCTTCCGCCCCCCGGCCTGACCGGCACGCCACCGACCGTCGTCGAAAGCCCGACCGCCGGGCCTGCCCGGGCTCGTGTCGGCGGTCCTCGGAGACCGTCACGCGCGGGTGCCGGCTGTGTCGGCGTGGGGCTGCCGCCGCGTGCGTGTGCGGGGTGGCGGCGGGGCGGGCCGTGCGCTCGGAAGCCCGACGGCCGGGGCTGCCCGGGGCCGCGTCGGCGGTCCTCGGAGACCGTCACGTGCGGGTGCGGGGGTGTGCCGGCGTGGGCTGCCGCCGCCCGGGTGTGCGGGGCGGGCCGTGGGCTCAGAAGCCCAGGCGCCGCAGCTGCTTGGGGTCGCGCTGCCAGTCCTTGGCGACCTTCACGTGCAGGTCCAGGAAGACCGGGGTACCGAGCAGCGCCTCGATCTGCTTGCGGGACTTGATGCCGACGTCCTTCAGGCGCTTGCCCTTGGGGCCGATGATGATGCCCTTCTGGCTGGGGCGCTCGATGAAAACGTTGGCGTGGATGTCCAGGAGCGGCTTGTCGGCGGGCCGGTCCTCGCGCGGGAGCATCTCCTCCACGACCACCGCGATGGAGTGCGGCAGCTCGTCCCGCACGCCTTCCAGCGCGGCCTCACGGATCAGCTCGGCCACCATGACCTGCTCCGGCTCGTCCGTGAGGTCGCCCTCCGGGTAGAGCGTGGGCCCCTCCGGCAGCAGCGGGATCAGCAGATCGGCGAGCAGGTCCACCTGCTGGTTCGCCGTGGCCGACACCGGGACGATCTCCGCCCAGGTGATCCCCAGCTCCTTGCCCAGCTGGTCGATCGCGATCAGCTGCTCGGCCAGCGTCTTGGAGTCCACCAGGTCCGTCTTCGTGACGATCGCGACCTTCGGGGTCTTCTTGATCCCGGCCAGCTCCTTGGCGATGAAGCGGTCACCGGGCCCCAGCTTCTCGTTCGCCGGCAGGCAGAAGCCGATGACGTCCACCTCGGCCCACGTCGTGCGCACGACGTCGTTCAGCCGCTCGCCCAGCAGCGTGCGCGGCTTGTGCAGCCCAGGGGTGTCCACCAGGATGAGCTGGGCCTCCGGGCGGTGCACGATGCCCCGCACGGTGTGCCGGGTCGTCTGCGGACGGTTCGAGGTGATCGCCACCTTCTGCCCGACCAGAGCGTTCGTGAGGGTGGACTTGCCCGCGTTGGGACGGCCCACGAAGCAGGCGAAGCCGGCCCGGTGGACAGCCTCGGCCGGCTCTTCGGATGACTGGGTACGAACGCTCATGGCGCCCATTGTCCCTGATCCCCGGAGCCCCGACGTACCACCGCCGTCCACGGGGCCGGCGACGGTCAGCCCGCGCTCACCGTGCCACGGACCGTGCCGTCCGGAGCGGCGACCAGCACGGGCGTCCCGGCCCCGCCCAGGTCCCGGACCGCCGCCAGGTCCTCGTCCGACGCCGACTCCGCCTCGGTCACCACGGCCGCCGCCTCCAGCGACTTCGCGCCGGACGCCACCGCCATCGCCACCGCCGTACGCAGGGCGCTGAGCCGCAGGGAGTCCAGGGCGACCGTGCCGGCGACGTATGTGCGGCCAGTCTCGTCGCGCACGGCGGCCCCCTCGGGCACACCGTTGCGGGCCCGGGCGGAACGGGCCAGGGTGATGATCTTGCGGTCCTCGGGATCGAGGGCGGAGGTCTCGGTCATGGGGTGAGCATACGGAGCCGCGCCCACCGTCGGCCCGGTCACCCCGCCACCGGGTACATCGCCCCGCGCCGGCCCTCCGGCGACGCCAGCCACTCCAGCTTCGCCGCGCTGTTCGCCTCGTCCAGCGGCGTGTGCAGCACGATCGTCAGATCGGGCCGCGCGGGCACCTTCAGCGCCGTCGACTCCAGGCTGAGCAGCCCCACCAGCGGATGGTCCAGCTCCTTGCGGATCTGCCCGGCGTCCTCGATGTCCCGCTCCTCCCACAGCACCGCGAACTCGGTGCTGGCCGCCTTCAGATCCGCCAGCACCTGCTGGAACCCCTCGTCCTCGGGATCGGCCGCGCAGGCGGCACGGAACTGGGCGACGACCGTGCGGGCGTTCTGCTCCCAGCTCCGGCTGCGGGAGCGGTACAGCGGGTCGGTGAAGAAGTCGACGATGCAGTTCCACGTGGTGCCGGGCCGCATGCCGAGCACCATCCCCGCCGCGTCGTTGTACAGCACGCAGTTGTAGTACCGGTCCATGATGTGCGCCGGATACGGCATCCACGTGTCGATCAGCCGCCGCAGCCCCTCGCACATGTCCCGCTTCGCCGGCTCCACCTCGGGCGCGGGCGGGTTGAGCCCGGCCAGCGTGTACAGATGGCGGCGCTCGGCGTTGCTGAGCCGCAGCACCCGGGCCACCGCGTCCAGCACCTGCGGGGAGACGGAGATGTCGCGGCCCTGCTCCAGCCACTGGTACCAGGAGGCGCCCACCCCGGCCAGTACGGCCACCTCCTCCCGGCGCAGCCCCGGCGTACGGCGCCGGGCCCCGCCGTCCGGCAGGCCGGCCTCGGCCGGGGAGACCCGGGCCCGCCGGCTCATCAGGAACTCACGCAGCTCACTGCGACGCCGGTCCCGGCCCGTCGCCCGGGCCCTCACGATCACGTCCTGCACGTACGCGCTCCCCCCGTAGCCATGCTGGTGGTGCCACCACCAGCACAACCTGCCGCTCCCCACGGCTATTCCACCGGCCGCAGGCTCTTGCCCATGGCGATCGACACCACCACCTCCACCCCGGCGACAACCGCCGAAGAGCCGGCCGCTCCCCGGCTCGCGCCCCGCGACCGGCTCGTCCTGTTCGTGCTGTGCGCGGCCCAGTTCATGGTCTCGCTCGACTTCTCCGTACTGAACGTCGCCCTGCCCGTGCTCGGCGCCGACCTCGGCATGAGCCCGTCCGCCCTCCAGTGGGCGGTCACGGCGTTCGCGCTGCCGTCCGGCGGGTTCCTGCTGCTCTTCGGCCGCATGGGTGACCTCTACGGGCGCCGCCGGCTGTTCCTCACCGGCCTCGCCCTGTTCGGCGCCGCCTCACTGCTGGCGACCTTCGCCTGGGACCCGGCCTCCTTCCTCACCGGACGCGCCCTGCAGGGCCTCGGCGCGGCGGCCATCGTCCCGACCGGCATGTCCCTGCTGACGACGACCTTCCCGGAGGGCCCGGCCCGTGACCGCGCCCTCGGCATCTCCGGCACCCTGCTCTCGCTCGGCTTCACCGTCGGCATGGTGGCCGGCGGGGTGCTCACCGACCTGCTGAGCTGGCGTTCGACGATGGGCCTGCTGGCCCTGTTCGCCCTGATCGTGCTGCCGCTCGCCCCCGGCCTGCTGCCCGAGTCCCGGACCCCCGAGCGCCCCCGCCTGGACATCCCCGGCGCGATCACCGTCACCGGCGGCCTGCTGTCCCTGATCTACGCCCTGTCGACGGCCGCCGAACACGGCTTCGGCCGCACCGACGTCCTCGTCACCCTCGGCGCGGGCCTGCTGCTCCTGGCCGCCTTCGTGGCCGTCGAGTCCCGCGCCGAGGCCCCGCTGGTCTCCCTGCCGATGCTGCGCCGCCGCACGGTCGCGTGGGGAAACCTGGGCGGGCTCGTCACCTTCTCGATGATGTCGACGGTGGTCTTCGTCCTCACCCTGTACCTCCAGGAGGTCCTGCACCTCTCCGCCTTCGAGACGGGCCTCGTCTTCGGCGTGCAGGGCGTGCTGTCGGTGGTCGCCGGTGGGTACGCCCCGCGCGTCATCGGCCGCTTCGGCGCCCGCCGCACCCTGGCCGGGGCGCTCGCCGGGCAGGGCCTGCTGGGCGCCGCCCTGCTGGGGCTCGGCGAGGGCGGCTGGTCGGTCTGGCTCGCCACGGCCGCCGTCTCGCTGGCCAGCATGTGCCACCTGGGCGCGATCATCTCCTACGGCCTCACCGTCACCTCCGGCGTCCCCGACGCCGAGCAGGGCCTGGCCACCGGCCTGGTCACCTCCACCCAGCAGGTCGGCCTCACCGTCGGCATCCCGCTGCTGGGCGTCCTGGCCACCACCTCCACCGACCTGATGTCCGGGGTCCACACGGTGCTGCTGCTGGACACGGCGATCGTGCTGGCGGCGGCCGTCCTGGTCGCGGTGGGCCTGCGCGTCCGCCGGAGGGCGGGCTCAGGGACGGTCGAGGCGGAGCCGGTCGGCGCGCGGTAGGCCGGCGACGACCAGGTCGTACGAGTCCTCCACGAGCTCCCGGACGAGACGGTCCGGGAGCCCGCCGTCGACGGTCACCGTGTTCCAGTGCCGCTTGTTCATGTGCCAGCCGGGCACGATCAGGCCCGGGTGATCGGCGCGCAGCCGGATCGCGTCGTCGGGGTCGCACTTGAGGTTGACCGTCAGCGGGTGCCCGCCCAGCGGGGAGAGCGCGAACATCTTGCCCAGCACCTTGAAGACCGAGGTCTCCGGATTGAAGGGGAAGTCCTCCACCGCGGCGTTGAAGGACAGGCAGAACCCGCGCAGCTCCTCGGGACTCACTCCGACACGGCCTCCTCGCGGGACTTCACCGCACCCGCCGGCTCCACCAGCACGGTCACGATCTTGTTCCGGCGGCCGGCCGCGGCCTCCGCCGTCAGCCGCAGCTCGCGGCCGTCGGGCAGCTCCACACTCGAGGAGGCACCGGCGATCGGCACCCGGCCGAGCGCCTTCGCCAGCAGACCGCCCACCGTCTCGACGTCCTCGTCGTCGAACTCCTCCAGCCCGTACAGCTCGCCCAGGTCGCCGATGTCGAGCCGGGCGGTGACCCGGAAGCGGTCCTCGCCCAGCTCCTCGACGGGCGGGAGCTCCCGGTCGTACTCGTCGGTGATCTCGCCGACGATCTCCTCCAGGATGTCCTCGATGGTGACGATGCCGGCCGTGCCGCCGTACTCGTCGACGACGACGGCGACGTGATTGCGTTCCTTCTGCATCTCGCGCAGCAGGTCACCGGCGTTCTTGGTGTCGGGCACGAAGAACGCGGGCCGCATCGCCGTGGAGACGAGGTCGCTCTCCGCCTCCCGGCTGATGTGGGTCCTGCGCACGAGGTCCTTCAGGTACACGATCCCGACGATGTCGTCCTCGCTGTCACCGGTGACCGGTATCCGGGAGAAACCGGAGCGCAGGGCGAGGGTGAGCGCCTGGCGGATGGTCTTGTAGCGCTCGATGACGACGAGGTCGGTCCGCGGGACCATGACCTCCCGTACGAGCGTGTCGCCCAGCTCGAACACCGAGTGCACCATGCGGCGCTCCTCGGCCTCGATCAGGGACTCCTTCTCGGCGAGGTCGACCAGCGCGCGCAGCTCCGCCTCGGAGGCGAAGGGACCGCGGCGGAAGCCCTTGCCGGGGGTGAGCGCGTTGCCGATGAGGATCAGCAGTGACGGGATCGGCCCCATGATCCTGGCCACCGGCACCAGCAGGTACGCCGCGACCGTCGCCGTGTTCAGCGGGTGCTGGCGTCCGATGGTGCGCGGGGAGACCCCGACGGCGACGTACGAGACGAGCACCATCACCGCGATGGCGATCACCAGCGCCTCGCCGGTGCCGTCGAACTGCTTCAGACAGGCGTACGTGACCAGCGCGGCGGCGGCCATCTCGCAGGCGACGCGGACCAGCAGCGCCACGTTGAGGTAGCGCGTCGGGTCGGCGGCGACCTTGGCGAGTTTCTCGCCGCCGCGCCGCCCGGACCGTACCGCCTCCTCGGCGCGGAAGCTGGAGACCCGGGCGAGCCCCGCCTCCGCGCACGCGGCGAGCCAGGCGATCACGACCAGGGCGACCGCGCCGGCCAGTAGCGGCAGGCTCATGAGACGGTCGGGGCCGGGGACGGGCCGGTCAGGCCCTGCTCCGCACGCCAGCCGTCCACGATGGCGGCCTGCAGCCCGAACATCTCGGCCTTCTCGTCCGCTTCCTCGTGGTCGTACCCGAGCAGGTGCAGCACCCCGTGGACGGTGAGGAGCTGGAGCTCCTCGTCCATGGAGTGCCGCGTCTCCGCCTCGGTGCCCTGCTTGGCGGCGACCTCCGGGCAGAGCACGATGTCGCCGAGCAGCCCCTGCGGCGGCTCGTCCTCGTCCTTCGACGGCGGACGCAGCTCGTCCATCGGGAAGGACATGACATCGGTCGGGCCGGGCAGGTCCATCCACTGGATGTGGAGCTGCTCCATGGCGTCGGCGTCCACGACGATCACCGAGAGCTCGGAGAGCGGGTGGATGCGCATCCGCGCGAGCGCATAGCGGGCGATGTCGAGGATCGCCTGCTCGTCGACCTCGGTTCCGGACTCGTTGTTGACGTCGATCGACATGGTCGTGCTGGTCTACTTCCCCTTGGCCTTGGCGCCGTTCTTCGGTGCACGGCCGCCCTGGTGGGTGCCGTTCTCGGTGCCGTTCCTGCTGTCGTACTGCTCGTACGCGTCGACGATACGGCCCACCAGCTTGTGCCGTACGACGTCGTGGGACGTCAGGCGGGAGAAGTGGACGTCCTCGACGCCCTCCAGGATCTCCTGCACCTGCCGCAGACCGGACTTCGTCCCGCCGGGCAGGTCGACCTGCGTCACGTCACCCGTGATCACGATCTTCGAGTCGAAGCCGAGGCGGGTGAGGAACATCTTCATCTGCTCGGGGCTGGTGTTCTGGGCCTCGTCGAGGATGATGAAGGCGTCGTTGAGGGTGTTGTGCGTCAGCAGGTAGTCCTGGGTGACGTACAGCGAGTCCTCTGCGGCCACCTGGATGCAGACGGTCTCCTCCCGCCCCGCGGGCTCGATGCTGTCGATGAACCGCATCGGGCGTCCGCCGCCTCCGGCCGCGTGGTACGTGTCGCGCTTGCGGGCGAGGCGGAAGGGCTCGACACCTTCGGGAAGGCGGATGTCGATGATGTGGGCGTCGCGGCGGTGACCGACCTCCCGGCCCCTGGCCATACCGGGTTTGCGGCCCTCGGCCACCCGACGACGCGTGTAGGCAACGCCTCCCAGTGACTGCACGAGCGCAATCACGTCGTCACGAAGCAGGATCGACGTCGTCGTGTACTGGATACGGCAGGTGCGGTCCTTCTGCGTGACCGGGCCGCCGTCGGAGTCGAGTAGGCCCTGGAGAACCGCCAGTCGTACCTCGGCGGAGTTCTGCATATAGGCGTCAGGGACGAACTTGGTGTGCGATCGAGTGCGCAACAGATCGAGATCCCTCAGCACACGGGTGACTGGATTCTCCAGGGTGACCACGTCGCCAGGGGACTTGGTCCTGTTGAGCACATAGTCGGGGCCGCCCCGATGCCGCAGCACACTGCCCGGCAGCGCGGCTTCCAGGGCCAGGGCCAGCTCCGGGTCCTCCGTCGAGAAGGCGGGCGTGGTGGAGCCGGTCAGGCAGCCGTCGCCGAGCAGCAGACCCAGTGCGTACGGGTCCATCGGGACTTCACGCTCTGGGAAGCACACTGGCGCCGTGAGCATGGGCAGCTCATACCGGCGGTAGTGAGCCGCCCGCAGGTTGCCGATCATTTCCTGGGTTTCCAGGACGCGCCACGGCTTGTTGCGACGCTTGTCGTCGCGTGTCCGGACTGTCCAGAGGTGCTCGCCGCAGCACAGTGTCCAAGAGCCGTCTTGGGCCGTAACGCGGTAGATGTCCCGCTCACCCTGCGGATAGACGCCGAGGACCGGGGTCGGCTCGCCGTTGGAGCCAACGACCAGGTCACCGACCTGAAGGTCACCGATGGGGCGCCAGCCGTCCGGCGTGAGTACGTTCGTGAAAACCGGCTGACTTCTGCCGCGCATGTAGGCGAGCGGCGCGACCTCGATCGTCCCCGCCGCCATCAGCCGCGGAATGGAGTCCGGGTCGAGCATGTCGTGCAGCGCGTCGTACAACGGCCGCAGATACGGGTCGATCTTCTCGTACAGCGTGCCCGGCAGGAAGCCGAGCCGCTCGCCGGCCTCGACCGCGGGGCGGGTCAGGATGATGCGGTTGACCTGCTTGGACTGCAGGGCCTGCACCGCCTTGGCCATCGCCAGGTAGGTCTTGCCGGTGCCCGCGGGGCCGATGCCGAAGACGATGGTGTGCTTGTCGATCGCGTCGACGTACCGCTTCTGGTTCAGCGTCTTGGGGCGGATGGTGCGGCCGCGCGAGGACAGGATGTTCTGCGTGAGCACCTCGGCCGGGGTCTCCTGGCCGTCGCTCTCCCCGTTCTCGCTCGCCTTGAGCATGGCGATCGAGCGTTCCACTGCGTCCTCCGTCATCGGCTGCCCGGTGCGGAGCACCAGCATCATCTCGTCGAACACGCGCTGGATCAGGGCGACCTCGTGGGCCTCGCCGACCGCGCTGATCTCGTTTCCCCGGACATGGATGTCGGCCGCCGGGAAGGCCTTCTCGATCACGCGCAGGAGGGAGTCTCCGGAGCCCAGAACGGTCACCATGGGGTGCTGGGCGGGGACGGTGATCTGTGCTCTCGCCTGCCCCTGCGCGGGGGAGTGAGCTGAGGGTGTCTGAGTCATGGGCCGGCGCTCTAGGCCTGCACGTCCTCCTCTGCGGCGTGCGCCGCGTGACGGATGTGGTCTGCTGTCATCCAGCGTACGACTCTCCGCCGACAGCGCCGAGGTCTTTTGTCCGACCGGCTCCCGACGGCCGGACCTCACCGCCGGCCGCGGACCAGGTCCCGGAACCAGCCGTACGACGCCTTGGGCGTGCGCCGCTGCGTCGCGAAGTCCACGTGGACCAGTCCGAACCGGCGCGCGTACCCCTCGGCCCACTCGAAGTTGTCCAGCAGCGACCACACGAAGTAGCCGCGCACGTCCACGCCCGCCTCCAGCGCCCGGTGGACGGCGCGCACGTGCCCGTCGAGGTAGGCGATGCGGTCCTGGTCGTCGACGCCCTCGTAGGAGCAGCCGTTCTCGGTGACGACGATCGGCGGGAGCCGGTCGCCGTAGCGGTCGCCGAGGCCGGTGAGCAGCTCCGTCAGCCCCTCGGGGACCACGGGCCAGCCGAAGTCCGTCACCGGCCGGCCCTCGATCCCGCGCACCGAGAACGGCAGCGCGGCCGGGAGCGTCACACCGCCGAACTCGCTCTCCGCGCCCCGCGGGGCGCCCACCCGCGCCGGCGCGTAGTAGTTCACGCCGTACCAGTCCAGCGGCTCGGCGATCACCGACAGGTCGGAGTCCACCTCGCCCGGCATCAGCTCACCGACGCCGTCCGGATACCGGCCCAGCAGCAGCGGGTCCGAGAACAGCCGGTTCAGCAGGACGTCGTAGAGGTCCGCCGCCTCCCGGTCGGCCGGTTCGTCCGAGGCCGGCCAGGTCGGCGCGTGCGAGTTGGCGATGCCGATGTCCGCGGCACCCGACGCGCGCAGGGCCCGGACGGCCAGGCCGTGCGCGAGGAGCTGGTGGTGGGCCACCGGCAGGGCGTCGAACAGCAGCTCCCTGCCGGGGGCGTGCGTGCCGAGGGCGTGGCCCAGCAGGGTGTGCTCGGCCGGCTCGTTGAGGGTGATCCACTTGCCGACCCGGTCGCCCAGCCGGTCCGCGACGACCGACACGTACGCGGCGAACCGGGACGCCGTGTCCCGCTCCAGCCAGTCCAGGCCGGCCGGCAGGTCCCAGTGGAAGAGCGTCGGCACCGGCCGCACGCCCGCCGCGCACAGCTCGTCCACCAGGCGGTCGTAGAAGTCGAGGCCGCCGGGGGAGTTCACCCGGGGCCAGGAGACCGAGAAGCGGTAGGCGTCCACGCCCAGGTCGGCCAGCAGGGCCACGTCCTCGCGGTAGCGGTGGTAGTGGTCGCAGGCCACCGCCGCCGTCGAGCCGTCCTTCACCCGCCCCGGCTCGGACGTGAAGACGTCCCACACGGACGGTTCCCGTTCGCCCGCCGCGCCCTCGATCTGGTGGGCCGAGGTCGACACGCCCCACAGGAAGCCGTCCGGGAACCGGGGTACCGGGTTCGTCGCCATGCGCGGATCATCCGTACCGCGGACGACGGAAGTCAACGCCCGTGCGACGAGCCCGGCTTACGGCTGAACCACGGCTAAGCCCCCTCCTTCAGCACCCGCGAGACCAGTCTGCGCTGCCCGTCCGTCAGCCGGGGATCGGCGGCGTACACCGTCCTCCCGTCCACCGTGATCTGGTAGCTGAAACCGTCCGGCACCCCGACCGGCGGCGTGTCCCGCCCGTCGGCGACCGCCCGCTCCGCCAGGGCATGCCACTCGGCCGCGTCGGGGCGTCCCGCGGTGTCGACCTCCGCATGGCGCTCGATGCCCGCGAAGCCTCCTGTGCGCCTCACCTGAATCCGCATGGGTCCGTGTCTAGTACGGAACTACTGCGCGCGCACCCCGACCTGTTCCCAGGCCTTGCGCACCGCGTCCAGCTCGTCCGCGTCCCCGTAGCGCTCCCGGGCGGCCTTCACCGTCAGCGCGGCGAAGTCGGTGAACATCGCGTCCTGCGCGAGTTCGCCGCCGGTCAGCACGTCGTACCAGACCTGCCCGGCCCGCTCCCAGGCGTGCCCGCCGAGGGCGGTGGCGGCGAGGTAGAAGGCGTGGTTGGGGATGCCGGAGTTGATGTGGACGCCGCCGTTGTCGCGGCCGGTGCGCACGTAGTCGTCCATCGTCGCGGGCTGCGGGTCCTTGCCGAGGACGTCGTCGTCGTACGCCGTGCCCGGCGCCTTCATGGAGCGCAGCGCCACCCCCGTCACGCGCGGGGCGAGCAGGCCGGCGCCGATCAGCCAGTCGGCCTCGGAGGCGCTCTGGCCGAGCGAGTACTGCTTGATGAGGGCGCCGAAGACGTCGGACACCGACTCGTTGAGGGCGCCGGGCTGGCCGTAGTAGGTCAGGTTGGCGGTGTGCTGGGTGACGCCGTGGGCCAGCTCGTGGCCGATGACGTCGATGGGGATGGTGAAGTCGAGGAAGATCTCCCCGTCCCCGTCGCCGAAGACCATCTGCTCGCCGTTCCAGAAGGCGTTGTTGTACTCGCGGTCGTAGTGCACGGTCGCGTCCAGCGGCATTCCGGCGCCGTCGATGGAGTTGCGCCCGTACGCCTTCAGGAAGTGCTCGAAGGTCGCGCCCAGGCCCGCGTAGGCGCGGTTCACGGTGGCGTCCTGGCCGGGCTCCTCGCCCTCGCCGCGCACCTTGCGGCCCGGCAGGTCGGTGCCGTGCCGGGCGTCGTAGATCGTGCGGTGCGGCTTCTCGGGCTCGGCGCCGGCCCGCGGGGCCACGGCGGGGGCGCCGATGACCGTGGTCAGACCGCGGCGGGTGCGCTCGAAGGCGTCGCGCTGGAGGGTCCGGCGGGCGGGCCCGGCGAGCACGGGGTCCTCGTTCTGGGCGAGCCTGTCGAGGACGTGGGGCGGCACGATGGTGCAGAAGACGGGCATGAAGCCCCCGGTGGTCGTCATGCTCAGCACACTCGCATTCAGTGACCGGTCTGTCACTAGCCGCAACCATGATTGGTGAAATGCGGCGCCAATGGGACACGGCGAGCTGTCATGAGTGGTATACAGCACTCTTTGCCCCGGTTCGCTCCGTGATCCCGCATACTGAAACGGACCCGCGTGACCGGCGTGGCTCGGCTATGGTGCTGGGCATCATGCGTTTCGGGCTGCTTCTCCTTAGCTGCCGCGGCGAGGGCCTGTAGAGGCCGACTCCCTCCCCGCGGAGCTTGGTGGTGCCGTCGGCCGTCCTTCCGGACACGCGGTCGTCGCGGACACCGCGGACATCAGAGGAGCCCACGCCATCATGGCCAACCGCCAGCAGCCCAGTTCCATGCCGATCACCAAGTACCGCGGCTACGAGCAGGTCGACATCCCCGACCGCACCTGGCCGGACCAGCGCATCACCACCGCCCCCCGCTGGCTCTCCACCGACCTGCGCGACGGCAACCAGGCGCTGATCGACCCGATGTCGCCCGCCCGCAAGCGCGCGATGTTCGACCTGCTGGTCAAGATGGGCTACAAGGAGATCGAGGTCGGCTTCCCCGCCTCCGGCCAGACCGACTACGACTTCGTACGCTCCATCATCGAGGACCCGGACGCCATCCCGGACGACGTGACCATCTCCGTGCTGACGCAGGCCCGCGAGGACCTGATCGAGCGCACGGTGGAGTCCCTGCAGGGCGCCAGGCGGGCCACCGTCCACCTGTACAACGCCACCGCCCCGGTCTTCCGCCGCGTCGTCTTCCGCGCCTCCAGGGACGACATCAAGCAGATCGCCGTGGACGGCACCCGGCTGGTGATGGAGTACGCCGAGAAGCTGCTGGGCCCGGAGACGGAGTTCGGCTACCAGTACTCGCCGGAGATCTTCACCGACACCGAGCTGGACTTCGCCCTGGAGGTCTGCGAGGCGGTGATGGACACCTACCAGCCCGGTCCCGGCCGCGAGATCATCCTCAACCTGCCGGCCACCGTGGAGCGTTCGACGCCGTCCACGCACGCCGACCGCTTCGAGTGGATGGGCCGCAACCTGTCCCGCCGTGAGTACGTCTGCCTGTCCGTCCACCCGCACAACGACCGCGGCACGGCGGTCGCGGCGGCCGAGCTGGCGGTCATGGCCGGCGCCGACCGCGTCGAGGGCTGCCTGTTCGGGCAGGGCGAGCGCACCGGCAACGTCGACCTGGTCACCCTGGGCATGAACCTGTTCTCCCAGGGCGTCGACCCGCAGATCGACTTCTCCGACATCGACGAGATCCGTCGCACGTGGGAGTACTGCAACCAGATGCAGGTCCACCCGCGCCACCCGTACGTGGGCGACCTGGTCTACACGTCCTTCTCCGGCTCCCACCAGGACGCCATCAAGAAGGGCTTCGACGCCATGGAGGCCGACGCGGCCGCGAAGGGCGTCACCGTCGACGACATCGAGTGGGCGGTCCCGTACCTGCCGATCGACCCCAAGGACGTCGGCCGCTCCTACGAGGCGGTCATCCGCGTCAACTCGCAGTCCGGCAAGGGCGGCATCGCCTACGTCCTGAAGAACGACCACAAGCTGGACCTGCCGCGCCGGATGCAGATCGAGTTCTCGAAGATCATCCAGGCGAAGACGGACGCCGAGGGCGGCGAGATCACGCCGAAGGCGATCTGGGAGGTCTTCCAGGACGAGTACCTGCCCAACCCGGGGAACCCCTGGGGCCGCATCCAGGTCGAGGCCGGCCAGACCACGACCGACCGCGACGGCGTCGACACCCTCACCGTCGAGGCCACCGTCGACGGCGTGGAGACCACCCTGGTCGGCACCGGCAACGGCCCGATCTCGGCGTTCTTCCACGCGCTGCAGGGCGTCGGCATCGACGTGCGCCTGCTGGACTACCAGGAGCACACGATGAGCGAGGGCGCCTCGGCGCAGGCCGCCTCGTACATCGAGTGCGCCATCGGCGACAAGGTCCTGTGGGGCATCGGAATCGACGCGAACACCACGCGCGCCTCGCTGAAGGCGGTCGTCTCCGCCGTCAACCGCGCAACTCGCTGACCAGCCGAATCGGCGGTTTGAGGCCCCGCTCGCCGGAGAACGGCGGGCGGGGCCCCGTCATATACCGGCCATATATCTGTGGAGGTCACGGAAAGGTCTCGTCCCGGGTGCTGACTCCACGTCGGTGATGTGGCTAACATCACGCCAGCGCGACGATGCTGTCGCGCCGTTACGGAGGTGCGACGTGCTGCCAGGACGGGAACGAAACGGCCGAGCTGCCCGGCTGCCGAGCATCCTGGGCACCCGCACCGCATGGACGCCCGTCGGTGACGGCGAGTTCTTCTGCCCCGGCTGCGGGGGCGACCGCAACTACCAGCGGCTGACCGGCCGCCGCCGTTTCACCCTGCTCGGCGTGCCCGTGCTGCCGCGCGGCGAGTCCGCGCCGACCGTCGAGTGCGCGGCCTGCCGCCGCCACTACGGCACCGACGTGCTCGACCACCCGACCACCACCCGCTTCTGCGCCATGCTCCGCGACGCCGTCCACACCGTGGCCCTCGCGGTCCTCGCCGCGGGCGGCACCTGCTCCCGTACGGCCCTGGAGACCGCGGCCGTCGCGGTGCGCGCGGCCGGCTTCGAGGACTGCACCGAGGACCAGCTCAACGCGTTGGTCGAGGCGCTGGAGGCGGACACCGGGCGGGTCCGAGGCGAGCCCTGCGTGCCCGGCCTGGCCATAGAACTCCACGAGGCGCTGGACCCGCTGGCCCCGCACCTCGCCGCGCTCGGCCGCGAATCGATCCTGCTCCAGGGCGCCCGCATCGCCCTGGCCGACGGCCCCTACACCCCCGCCGAACGCGACGTCCTGGCGACGGTGGGCGCGGCCCTGACCATCTGCTCCGCCGACGTGACCCGGCTGCTGGAGTCGGCGGGCACGCCTTCCTAGTCGCCCTCCTGGCCGCCTTCCCGGCCCGGGTTCAGGGGCAGCCGGGCAGGTCCAGCCGCATGATCTGGCGGTGCATGCCCGGGCCGAAGTAGTCCGGGCGCAGACCGCCGTCGGGTTCCTCGGGGCGGAAGCCGAGGGACCGGTAGAGCAGGATGGCGGCGAGGTTGGCGGGTTCCACGGTGAGGCGGACCACCTCTATGCCGTTCCGGCGCAGCCGGTCCAGGACCTCCGTCATCAGTTCCCTGCCCAGTCCGTGGCGCCGGCGGTCCTGGGTCACGCACAGGCCCAGGATCCAGCTGTCCCGGCCGAGCGCCCTGGTGGCGGCCAGCACGTAGCCGCGCAACCGGCCGGCGCCGTCGTCGAGGACCAGGAAGTGCTCCTCGTACATGTCGAAGAGCTGGCGCAGGAGGAAGCCGGGATAGGCGACCTCCTGGAAGACCTCCTCGTCGAGCCGCCGCAGCTCGGGCAGATCGGCTTCCCGTGCCGTCCGCAGGACGAGCGGCAGGGTGTCCGGGTACGGGCCGGGGCCCGTGAGCCGCTCGTGGTGGTCCACGGGGCGTTCCAGCGGTTCGGCGGTCATGCCACCCCCAGTCAGAACGTGCGAGGTCAACTCGACGGATGCGCTGTTCATCCTCAGGAGTACGCGGCTCCGTGTGGCGGCCGGTCACTCCTTCTGGCTAGAGTGAGCGTCCAACTTCCCTCGTGCAAGGGCGAGTTAGGGCGTGCGACGATGCGCCCGACGTGCGCCCGGCGGATGAGGACTGGCGTGTTCCCGGCTGTCTCGTCGTGTCCTGGTGGCCTATCGTGCACGGCACTGGGGCTTGTCCGGAATCGAATGAAACGCGGCAGGGTGACTATGGATCGCAACGCCGACGCACCTTGGTCGCAGTTCGATCCAGAGGTGTACGTCGACAACAACTACCGGACGCCGCTCGAAGTCGACCTGCTGATCGTCCGGTTGATGCGGGACTATTTCGACCGCTGCTTCGCGGGCGCGGTTCCGGGTTCCGTGCGGGGCGTCGACGTCGGTGCCGGTGCGAATCTCTACCCCGCGCTCTCCATGCTCCCCTGGTGCGAGAAGGTGCTCCTGCTGGAGTACGCGCACCCGAACGTCGAGTACCTCGAGAAGCAGGTCTCCCCGGGCGGGTACGACACCGCGTGGGACGCGTTCTGGGAGGTGCTGCGCGAGTCTCCCGCCTACCGCGCCGTCGAACCGAGGAACCGCGTCAGCGAGATCGTCCGGGTGGAGCGCGGCAACCTGTTCGACCTGGAGGAGGGGCACCGGCGCTGGGACATCGGCACGATGTTCTTCGTCGCCGACTCGATGTCCGAGTGCCCCGACGAGTTCCACCGGGGTGTGCGGTGCTTCATGAACGCGCTCAGCCAGGGGGCGCCCTTCGCCGCCGCGTTCATGAAGGAGTCGGTCGGCTACCGCGTCGGCGATCACCGGTACCCGGCCTACCGGGTGAACGAGAACCGGGTCAGGGAGAGCCTGGAGCAGTACACGGGAGAGCTGGAAATCCACGATCTGCACCACATGGTGCGGCCGGGACACGAGGGAATGCTCCTGGCTCTGGGGCGGCGCAACGCGGAGATTGCCACCCCGTAGGAACGGGGACATGCTGAACACCGGGCAACGAGATCTGTGCGAGGGGTGCGGGGATGCAGATCAAGCCACGCCAGCACCTGCTGGACATCTGGCAGGCCATGGCCCGTCATTCGTTCGACGACGGGAAGCTCACCTGGGGGGAGACCGACGGGCTGAGCAGTGTCGCGGACGCCGAACGTCTGCTCTGCCTGCTCTACCCGGCCACCGAGGTGCCCGCCTTCCGCCTCGACCAACCGGACACCACCGAACGTGACGTCCTGCGCGCGCTCGACCGGGTCGGCAGCCGCCTGGAGATCCCGCCCAACCTGATCACCGCGCTCACCCAGTTCATGCGCACCCACACCGGGACGGACGACAGCCCCACCTTCGCCGGCGGACACTACTTCCGGCCCGACGGCCCCGACGGTGAGGTCACGCACGAGCAGAGCCAGCTCGGCGTGGTCGACTCCTACTCCATGTCCGTCACGCTCTGCCTCGCCACCCTCGGCTTCCTCAAGGTCTACGAGGGCACCACCACCCGGCCCGAGGTGCTCAAGGCGATCGCCGAACTGCGGGACGCCACGAACGCCCGGCTGACCGCCGCCATGATCAGCCTGCTGCGCTCCTTCACCGTCAACGTCTTCGACGCCGAGTCCGAACAGGGCCGACGGCTGATCCAGGTCATCGGACAGGGCAGGCAGTCCGACCGGGTCGTCCTCCAGCAGTTCTCCCGCAGGTTACGGCCCTTGCGCGCCACCATCATCGAGAGCCTCACCCGAGGCATCCAGGTCGACGAGGGCATCCGCGACGAGAGCCAGCTCTTCGAGTGCGGCTGGGCCTGGGGCATCGTGCAGGACGCTCCCAAGGTCACCGACCTGGACGTCCAGGTCCCCGGCCAGCCCGACGGCATCGCCGACCGGCTGCCCTACGTCTACTTCACCGTGGTCGCCCTCGACGGCATCCAGGACCTGTTCTCCGACCGCACCCTCACCCTCGGACTGCTCGACGCCGACCAGCAGAAACTCGCCGAGGCACTGCGCCTGCGCTGGGAACTCAGCCAGCAGTACTGGTCCGCGATCGCCCGCTTCGGCGCCGACCGCTGGCCCCTGGAGGACCTCCCCTGGCAGACCACCGGCCTGCGGCTGGAGTCCGAGTACTTCTCCCTGACCGTCGCGGCCATCGTCGTCCACGACCTGGTCCGCCGGAAGGCCACCGACGACGACCTCACCCGCACCGTCGCCGTCATGGAGCGCCTCGCCGACCGCGGCCGGGTCACCAGCCGGATGACCAGGGACGACCCCACCATCCGGCTGCACCACCCCGGCGTCACCATGCCGCTCGCCGGCTCCGAGCGCTCCGGCGGACTCCTCCTGTGGCGGATGACCGACTTCTCGGCACAGCTCCTCAAGCGGAGCATCCAACTCGCCGAGCTCTCCCGGAACATCGGCGCACAGGACCGTCTGCTGCGCCTGTCCGAGCAGACCTTCGAGCACCTGTGGGCACGGCGCATCGAGGACGAGGAGGGCGCCGGCCTCTGGGACGACGTACAGGCCGTCTACCCCGACGCCCGCAACGTCGGCCCGCGCATGTCGTGGAGCATCACCGAGCGCGTCACCGAGTGCCTCGTCGCCGCCCGCAACCTGTACGAGCAACAGCCCATCCGCAGCCCCGAACTGGCCGAGCTGGCCCGCGAACTGCTCAGCGAGGCCACCCACCTGTTCGGCAAGGAGCAGTTGGAGGCGTCCGCCGCCGCCCACGGAAGCAGAGCCCAGGCCATGCGGAGCATCGAGAGCCGCCTCGACCACGCCCGCAGCCTCGTCGACGACCGGCCCGCCACCGCCTTCGCACTCGCCCTGCCCGTGCTCCAGGAACTCGACACCCTGGCCCAGGCCAGGGGCGCCGCAGCACAGGAGGTGTGAGCGTGCTCGTCTTCGCCGCCTCCGACAAAGGAGGCACGGGGCGCTCGGTGACCAGCGCCAACCTGGCCTACCAGCGCGCCCTCGCCGGAGACCACGTGGCCTACGTGGACTTCGACTTCGGCTCGCCCACCGCCGCCGCCGTCTTCGACGTGCCCGGCGCGATGCGCGGCACCGAGGAACGCGGCCTCCACTCCTACCTGGAGGGCGAGGCGGCCGAGCCGGCCAGGATCGACGTCTGGCGGCAGACCGAGCACCCCCTGCTGCGCGTCCGCCCGAACCAGTCCGGCCGCCTGGTCCTGTTCCCCGGCGACGCCGGCGGCGGCGAGTTCGCCATCGGCGAGGAAGCCCTGGAGCGGTGCGTCGACCTGCTGCTGCGGCTCAACGGCGAGTTCGACCTGACCGTCGTCGACCTGAGCGCCGGCCGCAGCTACGCCGTCGACATGGTCCTCGCGGCGACCGCCCACCCCCGGATGCGCAACGTCCCCTTCCGCTGGCTCGTCTTCCACCGCTGGACGCGACAGCACGTGATCGCCGCCTCCGGGCTGGTCCACAAGGAACACGGCATCATCGGCGGCGGCGTCGAGCGCGGACACGACGAGGAGACCCTGCGGGCCGCGATCCGCTTCGTACGGGCCGCCGTACCCGACCCCGAGTCACCGCTGTGGTCCCAGGGCTCACCCGCCCAGGCCGCCTGGATGCAGGCCTGCGACGAGGCGCTGCGCCGACTCGCCGCCGAGCACCGCATCGGCGACAGCGTCGTCCTCGGCACCGTGCCGCTGGAGCCCATACTCCAGTGGCGCGAACAGCTGATCACCGAAGAGGACGTGCTCTCCACCCAGATCGCCAACAAGGAGACCCTGGAGGCGCTGGAGGAGATCGCCCGGCGCCTGACCGACGACTCGCACTGGGGGCGGCCATGACGGACTCGGTGTTCCGTGAGACCGCCGCCGAGCCACGCACCCAGTCGGTGCCGCTGGCCCACCTCTCCCTGGAACTGGGCCACCTCTACATGGAGGACTTCGAGGCCGGCCCCGAACGCCTGCGGCGGCACTTCGCGGAAGTACGCCCCTGGGTGGAGGCGGCACGCACCGCCGCCACCGCCCGCGCCGGCGGCAAGCGCGCCCGGATCAGCACCTGCTTCCTCATCGACGACTACTTCACCCGCTTCTCCACCCCCGCCGAAGTCGTCCCCATGCTCCTCGCGGAGGCCGAGCGGGCCGGGCTGGGCGTCGACTACCTCGCCCGCGAGTCCGGCTGCGCCGTCACCGGCAAGGTGCCCGTCGCCGAGGCGGTGGCCGGCCGCATCGTCGAGTCGCCGCCGCCCGGCAGCTACGGCCTGCGCCCGCCCGCCGCGCAGACCGGCTGGCTGGCCAACGGCGAGCGCAGCCCCGTCGCCCGCGCCCCGCAGGCGATGAAACGGGCCGCGGTCTGGCAGCCGCCCAAGGAGACCGCGGCCCGGCGCCACTCCGTCTTCCTCGACGTCGAACTGTGGAGCGACGACGCCGACGGGCACCGCACCTGGTCCTGCCCCTTCCTCGCCGCCGTCTGGCAGCTCGCCCGCCTCGGACTGCTGCGCAACGAGGGCGAGGCGGTCCTCGTCCCCCAGCCGCACACCGCCGCCGGCTTCCCGGACGACTGGGACGAACTGCCCTCCCTGGTACGGCTCAACCCCGGGGCGGACCCCTTCACCGCCTACCGGACCTGCTCGGTGCTGCCCACCCGGTTCCTCCCCGTCGAGCACGCCGTCCGCGTGATCCTCGACCAGATCGAGGTCGACCCCGGGGCGCTGGAGCAGGTCGCCGAACGCTCCGGCCGGGAGCGCACGGCCGTCCCGGACTCGGTCGCGGACCGCGTCTCCTACGTCTACTACTCGGGGCCCTGACATGGCACCGCGGCAGAGCACCCCGCCCGCCGTACTCGCCTGCGGTGAGATCCGCACCTGCCTGCTGCCCACCCGGCAGGCCCTCGACATCCGCGCCGCAGCACAGCTCCTCGGCCTGCGCGCCGACGAACGCGTGCTGCTCTCCGAACGCCCCAACCTCTACGCGCGTTCGCCCGACACCCTCACCGGCATCGACTGCCCGCTGCCCAGCTCCAACGGCGCCCGGATCCGCGCGGTCGGCACGGTCGCCGCGCGGGCGGCGCTCACCGAGGGGCGCGTCCTGCAGGCCTCGGCCTACTTCCGGCTGCCCGCCACCGGCCCCGACCAGCGGCGGCCGTGGGGCGAGTACCTGGTGCGCCCCGGAGTGGTCGAGCCGCTCGGCAAGCTGCCCCACGAGGCGGTCGCCCAGGGGGTGCTCGGCGGCGGACGCCACGGCGACCTCGACGTCGGACTGATCGCCGACGGGCTGCTCACCCGGCTGCTGCGCCACCCCCTGCTCGACCAGCGTCCGCCCTTCCGGTCCCGCCCCACCCGGCTGCGCTGGGCGGCCCTGCCCGCCGCGCCGGACGAGGGCCCGTCGATCGAACGGTTCACCCTCGCCGAGGACCAACTGCGCACCGTACGGCTCCGCGTGCCCGAGGGCACCCCCGCCGCCGACCTCGCCGCGCTCTGCGACGACCTCGCCCTGCACGACTGGCTGCTCACCACCGTGGTCCGCATGCTCGACGGCATCCGCCTGGGCACGGCAGCCGCACAGGACGCCGACGCCGTCGTCAGGGCGCTGCGCCCGGCCGTCGACCACCTGCTCCACCTGTGGATGCCCCGGGCCCGGGTGACCAAGGACCTGGCCCCCCTGTGGGACCCGCTGGAGGAGCGGCCCGGCTTCACCCGGCAGTGGCAGGCCCTGGTGCAGCGCATCCGCGACCAGCTCACCCTGCACGCCATTCCGTCGGCCCGCCGGGAGGTGGAACCGGCTTCCTGACCGGACACCGGCGCCCGACACGCACATCCCCGTACCTCGATCCGACGCGTATCCCAACGGGGGGAGAAGCGAGATGAGCACGGCACAGTCATCCCGACCCGACGACACGGCCCGCACGGCGGTCCCCGGCGACCCGAGGGGGGAGTCCCCATGGGGGCGCAGGCTGCTGGTCGGCCTGGTCGCCGGCGCCCTCACCTGGAGCGTCACGGCGCTGCTGAGCCCGGAGGACGGAGCGCTGCGGCAGTCCGCGGCCGGCCTGCTCTGCGCCGCCGCCGCGGTCCTCGTCCAGTACGTCCTCGGACTGGCCCCACGAACGCACGACCCGCGCACGGAGGAGCACGCCCGGCGGGTGGAGGACGCGCTGGCCGAGAACACCGCCGCCGTACGCGACGTACGGGACGGCCTGAACCGGCACGACGACGCGCTGAAGACCGGCCTGTCCCGGCACACCGAGGACGTGAAGCAGCTGGTCGAGAGCCACGTCACCCAGGTCGAGCACCGGACCGGCGAGCCCTACCCCGCGCTGGACCGGGCCCGCATCGACAGCGTGCCCGACCTGGCCAAGGGCTTCGCCGACGCCCTGCTGCCGGGGCCCTCGATCCTGCACACCTTCGTCCACCTGGAGATGACCCGGGTGGTCGGCCACATGGCCGACCTCACCAACCTGAGCGCCGAGTGCCCCGGCGAGAACCACGACTGGATGCTCACCCTCACCCGCGCCGCCGAGCAGTCCATCCTCGCGACCAGCACCTCCGTCGACCGGCTGTTCTGGAACAGCGAGCCCGCCGGCCGCTACCTGGACGCCCAGCAGGAGGCGATCGACGAGCAGGGCGTGACGGTACGCCGGCTGTTCCTCCTGGAGAGCGCGCGGGAGCTCGACGACCGGCTGCTGCGGCTGTGCGAGGAGCAGGAACTGCGGCGCATCGACGTACGCGCGGCGGTCCTGCCCGAACTGCCCCCGCACCTGCAGCGCGGCACCACCAACGACTTCATCCTCTACGACGAGGAGGTGTCGTTCGAGATCGAGCAGGACCTGCGCGACGTCAACGTCAGGACCCGGCTCACCGCGCGCCAGGACTACGTGCGCGACCGGCTGAAGCGCTTCCGGGAGCTCTGGGACGCGGGCATGGGCCTGCGCGAACTCGAGGTGAGGGTGGACGCCGAGGAGGACGGCAACTGGATGGTCGACCGGGGCTGACCCGGCGGCCCCGGCGGCCCGTTACTCCCCGGGGAGTAACACCGGCCGGGCGTCACCCCGGGCAGTAGCCGTCAACTCGCCCTCACGTCCGACGTGTCGGCGCCCCGCCGCCGGGAGTCTGGAGAACGACACCAGACATCCGACCGGAGGGAGGCGGCGTCTCATGGGGGCCGCAAGGACACGTGGCGGGACGAGCGGGAGGCGACGGCGGGCCGTGCCCTGGCTGGTGCTCGGGCTGTGGATCGCCGTACTGGCGCTCGCCTCGCCGTTCGCGTCGAAGCTGTCGGACGTACAGCGCGACCGGGCCGTCGACTACCTGCCGGCGAGCGCCGACTCGACGCAGGTCGCCAAGATCCAGGACCGGCTGCCGGGCGGCGAGGCCACCGAGATGGTCGTCGCCTACCACCGCGACGCCGGACTGACCGCCGCGGACCGGGCCACCGCCGCCGGGCAGATCGCCGAGATCGCGGGCGCGCACGAACTGACCGGCCGGCCGGAGGGCATCCCGTCCGAGGACGGCACCACCCTCATGTACCCGGTCGCCGGCAACGGGCCCGGCCAGGACGAGGAGGCGCGTGACGCCCTGGTCAACGCCGTCCGGGACGTCGCCCAGGGCGGTGACGGGCTGAGCGTCGAGGTCGGTGGGGCGGGCGCGCTCTCCACCGACGCCGCCGAGGTCTACAACTCGCTCGACGGCCCGCTGCTCTACACCACCGCGGCCGTCGTCGCCCTGCTGCTGATCGTCATCTACCGCAGCCCGTTCCTGTGGCTGGTACCGCTGGCCGTCGCGGGAATCGCCGACTACCTCTCCATGGGCGTCGCCTACGGCCTCAACCAGTGGTTCGGCACCACGGTCTCCGGCCAGAGCACCGGCATCATGACCATCCTCGTCTTCGGCGTCGGCACCGACTACGCGCTGTTGCTCGTCTCCCGCTACCGCGAGGAACTGCGCCGCTTCGAGCGGCCGTACGACGCCATGCTCGCCGCGCTGCGCGGCTGCGGCCCCGCCGTGCTCGCCTCCTCCGGCACCGTCGCCGCCGGACTGCTGTGCCTGCTCGCCGCCGACCTCAACTCCAGCCGGGGCATGGGCCCGCTCGGCACCGTCGGTGTGCTCTGCGCGCTGGCCGCCATGCTGACCCTGCTGCCCGCGATCCTGGTCCTGCTCGGCCGCCGCGTCTTCTGGCCGCTCGTACCCCGCTACGGCAGCACCCCCAAGGCCCGCAGGTCGCTGTTCACCGCGATGGGCAGCTCCGCGGAACGCCGGCCCCGTGCCGTCCTCGTGGGCGGCGCCGTCCTGCTCGGCGCGCTGGCGCTCGGGTCGTTCAACCTGCCCGGCTCGCTCAAACAGGAGGACTCCTTCACCACCAGGCCCGAGGCGATCGCCGCCATGGAGACCCTCGCCGCCGCCTACCCGGAGAGCGGCACCCGGCCCATCACCGTCATGGCCCCCACCGGCCGCGCCGACGCCGCCCTCGCCGCGGCCCGCGACACCCGCGGGGTGGAGAGCGCCGAGAGGGGCCGCAGCGGCGGCGGGTGGACCGAACTGACCGTACTGGCCTCCGCCCCGCCCCAGTCGGCGGCCGAGACCGCCACCATCGAGGCCCTGCGCGACACCCTCGACGGCTCCTACGTCGGCGGCCCCAGCGCCCAGCAGATCGACCTGGAGGACACCAACGCCCGGGACACGGTCATCGTCGTGCCGATCGTGCTGCTGTCCGTCCTGCTGATCCTGGTGGTGCTGCTGCGGTCCCTGGTGGCCCCGCTGATCCTGGTCGCCGCGGTCGTCGCCGTGTGGGGCGCGGCCCTTGGCATCGGCGGACTCGTCTTCGGGCCGCTCTCCGGCCTCGAGGGCACCGACCCGGGTCTCGGCCTGCTCTCCTTCGTGTTCCTGGTGGCTCTCGGCGTCGACTACGGCATCTTCCTGATGCACCGCATGCGCGAGGAGTCCCTGAACGGCGCCGAACCCACCGCGGCCGCGCTCACCGCGCTGCGTACCACGGGCGGCGTCATCGCCTCCGCCGGACTGGTCCTCGCGGCCACCTTCGCGGTGCTCACCAGCATGCCGATGGTGCAACTGGTCGAGCTGGGCTTCGTCATCGCGGTCGGCGTCCTCCTCGACACCTTCCTCGTCCGCACCTACCTGGTGACCAGCGCGAGCGTCGCGCTGCGCCGCCGGGTGTGGTGGCCGGGCCGGCTGTCCCGGGCGCCCGGGGAGCCGGTGCCGACGGGGGAGCGGGAACCCGTCGGTGTCTGAGGTGCCCGAGGACCCGGGCGCGCCCCTCCCCTCCCGCAGGGGCGCGCCCGTCACGGAGGATGGGCGGGTGCAGCCGACCCCGACAGCGCCGCCACCGACCCCGTCCGCCCGGCCCCGGGTGGGCGAGCGGATCATGGCCGTGATCAACCGCGACCCGCGCACCGCCCCGCACGGCACCCGCAACGACGCCGTGCTCGCCGCGGTCCTCCTCGCCGGCGCCGTCTGCCTGGCGCTGTTCACCGACGGGGGCCGCCGCCCGGACGCGGTGGGCTGGACGCTGCTGGTCGCCGCGCACGTCCCGATCGTGTGGCGGCGACGCCACCCCTTGCTGGTGCTGGCCGCGGTGGTGGCCCTCGTCGGGCCGTACCACGCCCTGAACAACAACCACGCCGCGCCCGCCCCCGCCTCCTACGTCGCCTTGTTCACGATCGCCGTCACCGGCCGCCCCCTGCGCACGATCCTGACCGGCGTCGCGGTCCTCACCGCGTCCGTCAGCGTCATGCTGACCGTCAACACCCACCAGGCCATCGAGCTGCTCCGCGTCTCCGGCTGGGTCGTCGCCGTCCTCTTCTGCGGCGTCGACGTCCGCTACTACCGCCAGTACGTCGCCTCCATCGTCGAGCGCGCCGAGCGCGCCGAACGCACCCGGGAGGAGGAGGCCCGCCGCCGCGTCGCCGAGGAACGCCTGCGCGTCGCCCGGGACCTGCACGACCTGCTCGCGCACAGCATCACCCTCATCGGCGTGCAGACCTCGGTCGCCGCCCATGTGCTGACCGCCGACCCCGAGCGCCTGGACCGGGCCGCCGTCGCCAAGGCCCTCGACGACATCGCCGAGACCTGCCGGAGCGCGCGCGGTGAACTGCGGACCACGCTGGAGGTCCTGCGGGAGCAGGATGCGCCCGACGCCCGGGGCCCGCTGCCCGGGCTGCACGGCCTGGCCGACCTGGTGGCCGCGGCCCGGGTGGCCGGAGCGCGGGTGGAGCTGTCGCTGCGCGCGGGCGACGTGCCGCCCGCGGTCGGCGCCGCCGCCTACCGCATCGTGCAGGAGGCGCTGACCAACGCCGTACGGCACGCGGGGCCGGAACCGTCCGTCCGTGTCGAGGTGCGCGCCGAGCGGGACGGCCTGCACCTGTCCGTGACCGACGACGGCACCGGCCCCGACCCCGCCGGCACCCCCGGCTTCGGCCTCGTCGGCATGCGGGAGCGGGCCCGCAGCGTGGGTGGCACACTCGACGCCGGGCCGCGGGGCGGGGGCGTGGGGGGCGGCTTCGAGGTGACGGCGGTCCTGCCCACGCCCGCCGCGCCGGTGCCGATCGGGGCGCCGACGACCGTGACTCCGGAGAGAGACGGATGACCATACGCGTACTGCTCGCGGACGACCAGAACCTGGTCCGTGCCGCGTTCGCCCTGCTCGTCGCCTCGGCCCCCGACATGGAGGTCGTCGGCGAGGCCGGCACCGGACGCCGGGCCGTGGAACTGGCCCGCGCCGAACGTGCCGACCTCGTCGTCATGGACGTCCGCATGCCCGACCTCGACGGCATCGAGGCGACCCGGCTCATCGCCGCCGACGAGGACCTCGCGGGCGTGAAGGTGCTGGTCCTCACCACCTACGACACCGACGAGAACATCGTGGAGGCCCTGCGCGCGGGCGCCTCCGGGTTCCTGGTGAAGGACACGAGGCCCGCCGAACTCCTCGACGCCATCCGCACCGTGACGGCGGGCGACGCGCTCCTGTCGCCCGGCCCGACGGCCCGGCTGATCGAACGGTTCCTGCGCAGCCCCGAGGCGCCGGTGGCGGGCGGCGGCCCCGATTGCCTCTCGGTCCGGGAACGCCAGGTGCTCGCCCTGGTCGCGCGCGGTCTCACCAACACGGAGATCGCCGACTCCCTGGGGCTGAGCCCGCTGACCGCGAAGACCCACGTCAGCCGGATCATGGGCAAGCTGGGGGCGCGGGACCGGGCGCAACTGGTCATCGTGGCCTACGAGTCGGGGCTGGTGACGCCGGGCGACCGTCAGGCGCAGTAGGTGTCCGCGGCGGGCCGCTGCCCGGTCGCCAGGAAGCGGGAGACCGTGTCGTCGCCGCAGGCGTTGCCGTTGGCGAGGTAGGCGTCGTGACCGGTGGAGTTCACCGTGACCATGACCGCGCGCGGGCCGAACGCCTCCCGCAGCTTCAGGGCGCCGCTGAGCGGGGTGGCGACGTCCCGCTCGTTCTGGACGAGCAGCACGTTGGACGGTCCCCGGCCGGTGATCCGCACCGGCGCCTCGCGCGGCGGATACGGCCAGGCGGCGCACAGCATGGCGTTGCGCGGCATCCCCGCCGTGAGCGGGTACTTGGCCCGGCTCTCGGCGACGTCCTTCTGGTACACGGCCGCCGAGGCGGGCCAGGCGACGTCGTTGCACAGGACGCCGGCACCGACGGCGGCGACGTTCTGCAGCACGGCCTCGGGCGGCGCCCCGGGCGCGGGCGGCACGGTGCCCTGCTGCGCGGCCCGCATCAGCTTGGCGAGCGTGGGGTAACGGCTGGGGGAGTAGAGGCTGTCCAGCATGGTCTGCCGCAGCACGTTGCCGTTCAGCTCCTCGGGGTTGGCGCCGGGCCAGGGGATCGGCTCCCGGTCGAGGCGGGCGGCGAGCCGCAGGAACAGCGGCCGTACGTCGGCGGCCCGGAGCGCCACCCGGTCGGGGTTGCCGGGCTGCGACGCCCAGGCGGCGAAGTGCGGGAAGGTGTCCTCCACGCCCTGCTCGTGCCCCGCGAGCCAGGAGCGGGCGACGCGGGTGGGGTCGGGGTCGTCGTTGCTGTCCAGCACGACGCGGTCGGTGCGGTGCGGGAAGAGCTGGCTGTACACCGCGCCGACGTACGTCCCGTACGACACGCCCCACGCGGAGATCTTCTGCTCGCCGAGCGCGGCCCGGAGGCGGTCGATGTCGCGGGCCTCGTTGGCGGTGCTGAGGTGCCGGATCAGCTCGCCGCCGTTGCGGGCGCAGGCGTCGGCCATCCGCCGGGCGGTGTCGAGGTTCCCGTCGACCGAGCCGTCCGGGGCGGGCCAGGGGCGGAGCTTGGAGGTGGCGAGGTCGCCGTGTTCCAGTCCGCAGTCGACGGCGGTGGAGGGGGCGAGCCCACGTGGCGCGAACCCGATGAGGTCGTAGGCGTCCCGGACGCTCTGCGGCAGCTTCTGCCCCTTCCCGGAGGGGTCGTTGAGGCTGGAGCCGCCCGGCCCGCCGGGGATGAGCATCAGGGCACCGCGCCGGGCGCCCGGATTCTCACTCGGGATGCGCGAGACGGCGATGTCGATGCGCGGACTGTCGGGGTCGGCGTAGTCCATGGGGACCTGGAGGGTGGCGCACTGCTGACGGGGGTCGAGGCCGGTGCCCTCGCAGGTGGACCAGGCGAGGGGCTCGGGCGGACTTGCCGTGGCTTGGGCGGCGCTGGTGGCGGTGATGCCGAGGAGGGCGGTGGAGACGCCGACGAGGGCGGCGTTACGGAGGGTGCGTGTGCGCTGCGTCATGCGAAGAGCCTCGCGGATCTCCGGGGGCCTCCCCATCCGGGCAACGCCCGGAAACCCATGGGGGATTACCCCAGTGCCGATCCCCGGGGTCCCCCCGACCCGACCGTCAGACGAAGAAGCTGTCGTGCTTGACCTGGAACTCCCTCAGATCCTCGCCGCCGTGCTGCGCGAACTCGGCGACGCGCTCGAAGTACTCCTCGCGCGGGGCGCCCGGCGAGAAGAGCATCAGCATGGACACGGGGTCGTCGCTGTCGTTCCTGAAGGCGTGCAGTCCGCCGACCGGCACGTACAGGAAGTCGCCCTGGCGTCCGGTGACCCAGCGCTCGCCGTTGTAGAGCTCCAGCTCGCCGGACAGGACGTAGAAGGACTCGGAGATGCCCCGGTGGAAGTGCGTCCTGGCGCCGGGCGCCTTGGGGCCCATGTCCACCTTGTACAACCCGAACTCGCCCCCGGTGGTGGCGTGACTGGCGAGGTAGTGGGTGGTCGTCCCACCGGGGGAGACGATGTCGGGCGGGGTGTCGGCCGTCCTGAACACGGCGTTGATCTCGCCCTTCTCGCCGAGGTAGCGCGGCTCTGGGTACGACATGGGGTGCCCCCTTCATTCGTTGCGGATCTTCGGACAACTCTCGCGCGTCGGAGCGTTGTCGGCATCGTCCGTAAGATCGAAAGGACCGGGGACGGGAGGCGTAGGTCGCGGGACCGCCTGTTGGCGGGGTGGCCGTGGGGCCGCCCGCTTCTTGGCCAGTGTCGTGCGGGAGCGAGCCGAGTCAAGGGTGGGCCGCAGGCCCATCACCGAAGGCGACGCGTAGCGCCCTTTACTCGGGTCGCGGAGGCACGACCCTGGCAAGGAAGCGAGTGGCCCCCATGGTGCGTACGAACTCCGTCCAGGCCGCCGACCCGACGACGACCACCGGCCCACCGGCCACCTTGCTGTCCCGGACGGGCACGACGCCGGGGACTCCGTCGGCGACTTCGACGCAGTTGCCTCCGTCGCCGTTGCTGTAGGTGCTCTTGCGCCAGCGGGCGGCGCCGGGGAAGTCGTATGCGACCTCGACGCAGTCGCCACCCTCGCCGTTGCTGTAGCTGCTCTTCGTCCAGCGGGCGTCGCTCAGGTCGTACTCGCGCATCGTCTGAAGTCCTCCGCCGCCGATCGGACCAGGGCGAGGGACGCCTCCGGCGACAGCGCGGCGCCCCTGATCAGATCGTAGGCTCGGCGGGCACGCTGCACCACCGCCGGATCGTCCAGCAGGCTTCCCGAAAACGACGTCTCTGTATAGGCGGTTGGTGGGGCATCCTCGAACTCCATGAGCCGGAGAGCCCCGTTGTTGGCGGGGGCGCCTGCCGAGAAGGGGAGCACTTGGAGCAGTACTTTGCGCTCGCCGGCCAGCACGCACATGTGCTCGAGTGTCTCCGCCGTTACCTCGGGGGCACCGACCGGAACGCGCAGTACGGTCTCATGCACCACCGCCCAATACACGGGCCGTGCTGCGTCCGCGAGGATCCGTGATCGCTCGACACGGGCGGCGACCCTGTCCTCGACGAACTCGTCCGTCGCGAACGGATGTGTTGCCAGTGTGAGCGCCCTGGCATAAGCCGGTGTCTGGAGGAGTCCGGGGACCACAGTCGGTTCGAAGTCGCAGACCGTCGAAGCCAGCCGCTCCAGCTCGACGACCCCCGCGAAGTAATCCGCATACCGCGGATCGTCAATCAGCTTCCGGCACAGTCGCTCGAAAATACCGTCGGTTTGCAGCGCCCCGTCAATCCGCTGGGCCACGTCCAACTGCGGTTTCCGAATAGCCTGTTCGAACTGGCCGATGTACCCGCCGGAGACGAATACGCGGGACCCCAGCTCGACTTGGGTGATTCCCGCGTCCTCTCGCCGACGTTTTAGTTCAATACCGAAGAACTCCCACGCCGCTTGCCGTGAACCGTTGGCCATAGCCAATCCCCCTGCCCTGACCCGTACTTGTAGTGCACAGACTCCTGCCGAGTGTAGACACGGAGAGGCATTCTGGGGACACGAAGAGTGAAACCGTAAAGAGAAGGGGAACACGGTGGAGGCACGGCACTCGGCGCGCTGCGTCGAAGAAGCGGAGGTAGTGGTGAAAGAATTGCGCGCGGCACTCATGAGGGCAGGAATTACTCTGCCGTCACTCGGGCTCGACCCGGTGAGTCTTGCGCGGGAGGCACCCTGTCCGCTCATCGAATTGGGGCGGTGTTCCGTCGAGACCGCGCAGCGCCTCGCGGCGGTCCTGCGATGATCATCCCGGTCGGCTCCTACGCCGTCGACGCCCGTACCGGGCGCGTCGGCGTCGTCATGGGGCACGAGGGGCCGTACGTCCAGATGCGGCCGTACGGCGGCGGCCGGGAGTGGGACGCGGTGCCGTGTGACGTACGCCACGCCACCCCGGCCGAGCGGCTCAGGGCCGCGACGGCGTACGCCAACGCCCGAAGCCGTGGCGAGGTGCCTTGAGGCATGCGCGAGAATGGTCGGCATGAGTCTGTTCCGCGACGACGGCATCGTGCTGCGCACCCAGAAGCTGGGTGAGGCGGACCGGATCATCACCTTGCTCACACGCGGTCACGGACGCGTACGCGCCGTGGCCCGCGGGGTGCGGCGGACCAAGTCGAAGTTCGGGGCGCGGCTGGAGCCGTTCTCGCACGTCGACGTGCAGTTCTTCTCGAAGGGCAGCGAGCTGGTCGGGCGCGGGCTCCCGCTGTGCACGCAGAGCGAGACCATCGCGCCGTACGGCGGCGGCATCGTCACCGACTACGCGCGGTACACCGCGGGGACCGCCATGCTGGAGACGGCCGAGCGGTTCACCGACCACGAGGGCGAGCCGGCGGTGCAGCAGTACCTGCTGCTCATCGGCGCGCTGCGCACCCTCGCCCGGGGCGAGCACGCGCCGAACCTCGTACTGGACGCGTTCCTGCTGCGCTCCCTCGCCGTCAACGGGTACGCCCCGACCTTCGGGGACTGCGCGAGGTGCGGCATGCCGGGACCGAACCGGTTCTTCTCGGTCGGCTCGGGCGGTTCCGTCTGCGTCGACTGCCGGGTGCCCGGCAGCGTCGTACCCTCGCCGCAGGCCCTGGAGCTGCTCGGGGCGCTGCTCACGGGGGACTGGGGGACCGCCGACGCGTGCGAGTCGCGGTACGTCCGGGAGGGGAGCGGGCTGGTGTCCGCGTACCTGCACTGGCACCTGGAGCGAGGGCTGCGCTCCCTGCGATACGTAGAGAAATCCTGAAGGAGACGAGAGACACATGGCCGTACGCGGGTTCCTGGGGCGTCAGCGTCGGGACTACAGGACGCCGGAGCCGCACCCGTCCGGCGCGCGGCCCCCGAAGCTCGGCGAGCTGGTCCCGGAGCACGTGGCGATCGTCATGGACGGAAACGGGCGCTGGGCCAAGGAACGCGGGCTGCCGCGCACCGAGGGGCACAAGGTCGGCGCCGAGCAGGTCATGGACGTCCTCCAGGGAGCGATCGAGATCGGCGTCGGGAACATCTCCCTGTACGCCTTCTCCACGGAGAACTGGAAGCGCTCGCCGGACGAGGTGCGCTTCCTGATGAACTTCAACCGCGACTTCATCCGCAAGTCCCGCGACACCCTCGACGAGCTCGGGGTGCGGGTGCGCTGGGCGGGGCGGATGCCCAAGCTGTGGAAGTCGGTGGCCAAGGAGCTCCAGGTCGCCCAGGAGCAGACCAAGGACAACGACCGGCTGACCCTGTACTTCTGCATGAACTACGGCGGGCGCGCCGAGATCGCCGACGCCGCGCAGGCCCTCGCCGAGGACGTGCGGGCCGGGCGGCTCGATCCGGCGAAGGTCAACGAGAAGACGCTCGCGAAGTACCTGTACTACCCGGACATGCCGGACGTGGACCTCTTCCTGCGGCCGAGTGGCGAGCAGCGGACGTCCAACTACCTGCTGTGGCAGAGCGCGTACGCTGAGATGGTGTTCCAGGACGTGCTGTGGCCCGACTTCGACCGGCGTGACCTGTGGCGGGCCTGCCTGGAGTTCGCGTCGCGGGACCGCCGCTTCGGCGGGGCCATCCCGAACGAGGAGCTCCTCGCCATGGAGGGGAAATCCAGCCCGTCCGGGGGAGCTTGAGGACGAGGCCGTCAGGCCGCCAAGGGCCGCTCAGCCGCCGGAGGCGCTGGCGCAGTCCGCGCAGGTGCCGAAGATCTCCACGGTGTGCGCCACGTTGACGAACCCGTGCTCGGCGGCGATGGCCTCGGCCCACTTCTCCACCGCGGGGCCCTCGACCTCGACCGCCTTGCCGCAGGTGCGGCAGACGAGGTGGTGGTGGTGGTCGCCGGTGGAGCAGCGGCGGTAGACGGACTCGCCGTCGGCGGTGCGCAGGACGTCGACCTCACCGGCGTCGGCGAGGGACTGCAGGGTGCGGTAGACCGTGGTGAGTCCGACCGAGTCGCCCTTGTGCTTGAGCATGTCGTGGAGCTCCTGTGCGCTGCGGAACTCCTCGACCTCTTCCAGTGCCGCCGACACGGCGGCCCGCTGCCGGGTGGCGCGGCCCTTCACGGGTGGTCCAGCGGTCGTCACCGGATTCCTCCTCACGTCTGCGGCTTGCCGGGCCATTGTGCCAGCCCGGCAAGCCGGCAGTCAGACGCCGATCTCGTCGGCGGCCCCCCGGGTGGCCGGAACCTTGCATTCCGCCGGATCCCCGGCGGGCCGCGCCGCGCCGGCCGCCCGCGCGCGTCGCCGGGCCAGTGGCGCCGCCAGCGCGGTCAGCAGGACGAACGCGCCGATGGTGAGCAGCACGATGGTCGCCCCGGGCGGCACGTCCTGGTAGTACGACGTGACCGTGCCGCCGATCGTCACGCTGACGCCGATCGCGACGGCGATCGCGAAGGTGGCGGCGAAGCTGCGGCTGAGCTGCTGGGCGGCGGCGACCGGGACGACCATCAGGGCCGACACCAGCAGCAGTCCGACGACGCGCATCGCGACCGTCACCGTGACCGCCGCCGTGACGGCTGTCAGCAGGTTCAGCGCGCGCACCGGCAGGCCGGTGACCCGGGCGAACTCCTCATCCTGGCTGACCGCGAACAGCTGGCGGCGCAGGCCGAGGGTGACGAGGACCACGAAGGCGGCGAGGACACAGATCGCCGTGACGTCGGACTCGCTCACCGTCGACAGCGAGCCGAAGAGGTACGAGGTGAGGTTGGCGTTGGAGCCGGTGGGCGCGAGGTTGATGAACATCACGCCGCCGGCCATGCCCCCGTAGAAGAGCATCGCGAGGGCGATGTCGCCGCGGGTCCTGCCGTACCAGCGGATCAGCTCCATGAGGACGGCACCGAGGACGGAGACGAGCGTCGCCATCCACACCGGGGACCAGGAGAGCAGGAAGCCGAGGCCGACGCCGGTCATCGCCACGTGGCCGATGCCGTCGCCCATGAGGGCTTGGCGGCGCTGGACCAGGTAGATGCCGACGGCGGGGGCGGTGATGCCGACCAGGACGGCCGCCAGCAGGGCCCGCTGCATGAAGGCGTAGTTCAGGATTTCCATGGGGGCCTTCTCAGCTCAGCAGTCCGGTGCGGATCGGTTCGGCGCCCGCCGGGGCGTGCGGGTGCACGTGGTCGTGGCCGGGCAGCGCGTGCTGGCCGACGGCCTTCGGGGGCGGGCCGTCGTGCAGGACGCAGCCGTCGCGCAGCACCACGGCCCGGTCGATCAGGGGCTCCAGGGGGCCCAGCTCGTGCAGGACGAGGAGGACGGTGGTGCCGGCCGCGACCTGCTCCCTGAGCGTGGCGGCCAGTACCTCCTGGCTGGCCAGGTCGACGCCGGCCATCGGCTCGTCCATGATCAGCAGCTCGGGTTCGGCGGCGAGCGCGCGGGCGATCAGCACGCGCTGGTGCTGGCCGCCGGAGAGGGCGTTCACGGAGTCCTTGGCCCGGTCCGCCATGCCGACCAGGTCGAGGGCCCGGCGTACGGCCTCGTGGTCGGCCTTGCGCAGGATGCCGAAGCGGGCCCGGGAGAGGCGGCCGGAGGAGACCACCTCGGTCACCGTCGCGGGCACGCCGCCCGCGGCCGTGGTGCGCTGCGGGACGTAGCCCACGCGCGCCCAGTCGCGGAACCGGCGCCGGGGGGTGCCGAACAGCTCGATCTCCCCGGCCGCGACGGGCACCTGGCCGATGACGGTGCGCACGGCCGTGGACTTGCCCGAGCCGTTGGCGCCGAGCAGTGCGACGACCTCGCCGCGGCGCACGGTGAGGTCGATGCCGCGCAGGACGGGGCGCGAGCCGAGGTCGGCGCGGACGCCGCGCAGTGCTATGACAGGCTCCGCTGTGACAGGCTCGTTGCCGGGCTCGCTCATGCCGTCGCCCTCCGGTGGTGGCTCACTTGGTGGTGCCCAAGGCCGTCTGCAGGGCCTTGAGGTTGGCTTCCATGACCTGGAAGTAGTCGTCGCCGCGGGACTTGTCGGTGATGCCCTCGATCGGGTCGAGGACGTCCGTCTTGAGCTTGGCGTCCCGGGCGACGGTCTTCGCGGTCTTGTCGCTGACGAGCGTCTCGTAGAAGACCGTGGAGACGCCGTCGGCCTTGGCCATCCTCTCAAGCTCCTTGACCCGGGCCGCGCTGGGCTCCGACTCGGGGCTGAGGCCGCTGATGGCCTCCTCGGTCAGGCCGTAGCGCTCGGCGAGGTAGCCGAAGGCGGAGTGGGTGGTGATGAAGACCTTGGTCTTCGTGTCCTTCAGCCCGGTCTCGAACTTGGCGTTCAGGTCGCCGAGCCTCTTGACCAGGGCCTCGGTGTTCTTCTTGTAGTCGGCGGCGTGGTCGGGGTCGGCCTTCTCGAAGGCCTTGCCGACGCCCTCGGCGACCTCGGCGTACTTGACCGGGTCGAGCCAGATGTGGGGGTCCTTGCCGCCCTCCTCGCCGTGGTCGTGGCCGTGCTCGTCCTCGGCGTGCTCGTCCTCGTGGCCGTGCTCGTCCGCGTGCCCGCCGACCTCGGCGCCGTGCTCCTCCAGGGAGGTCAGGGTGGCCGCGTCGATCTTCGTCTTGGCTCCGGACTGGGCGACGGCCTCGTCGACGGAGGGCTGGAGGCCCTTGAGGAAGAGCGCGGCGTCCGTCTCCTCCAGCTGTGCGCGCTGCTTGGCGCTGACCTCCAGGTCGTGCGGCTCCTGGCCGGGCTGGGCCAGGCTGGTGACGCTGACGTGGTCGCCGCCGATCTGCTCGGCGAGGAAGGCCATGGGGTAGAACGACGCGACGACGTCGAACTTGTCCGTGTTGCCCGCCGCCGCGCTGTCGCTCGAGCAGGCGGAGAGGGTCCCGAGGCCGAGTGCGGCGGCCCCGGTGACCGCTATGCCGGATATGTGGCGTCGTCGTACGTTCATGACACCCATTTTCAACAAATGTGGAAACGGTTGTCAACAAGCCCCCGATGGGCCCCCGATTTGGCCGGGGGGCGGGCCGCGCCGGTAACCTGAAGCATTCTCTGGAAGCATCTCGCTTCGTCGCCCGTCGTCGTAATGAAGAGAGCACCGTGGCCGCCGACAAGATCGACACCATCGTCAGCCTGAGCAAGCGCCGTGGCTTCGTATTCCCCTGCAGTGAGATCTACGGCGGACAGCGCGCCGCCTGGGACTACGGTCCGCTGGGTGTCGAGCTCAAGGAGAACCTGAAGCGCCAGTGGTGGCGCTACATGGTCACCTCGCGCGAGGACGTCGTCGGTATCGACTCGTCCGTGATCCTGGCCCCCGAGGTCTGGGTCGCCTCCGGTCACGTCGCCACCTTCACGGACCCGCTGACCGAGTGCACCTCCTGCCACAAGCGGTTCCGCGCGGACCACCTGGAGGAGGCGTACGAGGAGAAGAAGGGCCACGCCCCGGCGAACGGGCTCGCGGACCTCAACTGCCCCAACTGCGGCAACAAGGGCACCTTCACCGAGCCCAAGCAGTTCTCGGGTCTGCTCTCCACCCACCTCGGCCCCACCCAGGACAGCGGCTCCGTCGCCTACCTGCGGCCCGAGACCGCTCAGGGCATCTTCACCAACTTCGGCCAGGTGCAGACCACTTCGCGCCGCAAGCCGCCGTTCGGCATCGCCCAGATGGGCAAGTCCTTCCGCAACGAGATCACGCCCGGCAACTTCATCTTCCGCACCCGCGAGTTCGAGCAGATGGAGATGGAGTTCTTCGTCAAGCCGGGCGAGGACGAGAAGTGGCAGGAGTACTGGATGGAGCAGCGCTGGAACTGGTACACCGGCCTGGGCATGCGTGAGGAGAACATGCGCTGGTACGAGCACCCGGCGGAGAAGCTCTCCCACTACTCCAAGCGCACCGCCGACATCGAGTACCGCTTCCAGTTCGGCGGCAGCGAGTGGGGCGAGCTGGAGGGTGTCGCCAACCGCACCGACTACGACCTCGGCGCCCACTCCAAGGCCTCCGGCCAGGACCTCTCCTACTTCGACCAGGAGGCCGGCGAGCGCTGGACGCCGTACGTCATCGAGCCGGCGGCCGGTGTCGGCCGGGCGATGCTCGCCTTCCTGCTCGACGCGTACATCGAGGACGAGGCCCCGAACGCCAAGGGCAAGCTGGAGAAGCGCACGGTGCTGCGCCTCGACCCGCGGCTGGCCCCGGTGAAGGTCGCCGTGCTGCCGCTGTCCCGCAACCCGGAGCTGTCGCCCAAGGCCAAGGGCCTCGCCCAGACGCTGCGGCAGAACTGGAACATCGAGTTCGACGACGCCGGTGCGATCGGGCGCCGGTACCGGCGCCAGGACGAGATCGGGACGCCGTTCTGTGTGACGGTCGACTTCGACACGCTGGACGACAACGCGGTGACCGTCCGGGAGCGGGACACGATGAAGCAGGAACGCGTGTCGCTGGACCAGATCGAGGGGTACCTCGCCTCTCGGCTGGTCGGATGCTGATCGTTCGTTTCCGTTGAGGGTCCAGGGGCTCCGCCCCCTGGACCCCCGGGACCTGCGCCCACCCGCCACCCGACTCGGTCGGGTGAGGGGTGGGCGTTCGGCGTTTTCGGGTGCCTGGATCTCCTGCCTCAGCGGCGTTGAAGTGACCTCACGTTGTCGCCGAAGGTCCAGTTCTTCGCGCCGTCCCAGTTGATCGACCAGGTCATCAGGCCCTTGAGGGCGCCGTTGTAGTGGTTCCAGGCCTGGGCGACCTGGGAGGGGGTCAGGTGACCGCCGCCCGCGCCCGGTTGGGCGGGCAGGCCCGGGGCCTGCTTGTCGTAGGGGACGCGGATCGTGGTGCCCTGGACGACCAGGCCCTTGTTCAGACAGTCGGTCTGGGCGGTGAAGCCCTGTACGGTGCCCGCCGAGTAGGAGTCGCCGGAGCAGCCGTACATGCTGCCGTTGTAGTACTGCATGTTGAGCCACCACAGGCGGCCGTTGTCGGCGTACTTCTTGATGATCGGCAGGTACGCCCCCCAGATCGAGCCGTAGACGACGCTGCCGCCGGTGACGTAGGCGGTCTCCGGGGCCATGGTGAGGCCGAAGTTCGACGGCATGCGGGCCAGGACGCCGTCGATGATGCGGATCAGGTTGGCCTGGGACGTCGAGAGCCGGCTGATGTTGCCGCTGCCGACCAGGCCGGTCTCGATGTCGATGTCGATGCCGTCGAAGTTGTACTTCTGGAGGATCGGCACGATCGTGTCGACGAAGCGGTCGGCGACGGCGGTCGAGTTGAGGTCGATGCCGGCCGTCGCGCCGCCGATGGAGAGCAGGATCGTCTGCCCGGACGCCTTGGCCGCGCACATCTCCGCGGGCGTCGCCACCTTCACGCCCACGTCCATGCCGTCCTCCCACAGGGCCGTTCCGTCGGAGCGGATGACCGGGAAGGCCGCGTTCAGCACGTTGTAACCGTGCGCGGCGATGCGGGAGTCGGTGATCGGGGTCCAGCCGAAGGGCGGGTGGACGCCGTTGGCGGCGCCGTCCCAGTTCTCCCAGTAGCCCTGGAGGACCTTGCCGGCGGGCTTCGACCTCACGGCGCAGGTGTCGGCGGCCGTGGGAGCGGCGACTGCCGGAGCGGCGACCGCGGGCGCGGCCGACACGGTGGCGGCCGTCAGTGGGGCGAGGACGGTGGCCGCGAGCGCGGTGGCGAGCAGGCGGATCTTGCGGCGGATCATGCCGGGCCTCCCGGTGGGGGTGCGGTGAGGTGTCGTAGACATGACAGTGCTGTGGTCCAGACCTTTCGTCAAGAGGTCTGGACCACAAACGGAATGCCGCCTCAGTCGATCGTCCGCGGCAGGCGCAGGCTCAGCAGACCGGTCAGTGCCACCGCCGCCAGCTGGACCAGCAGCGTCGTCACCAGCGCGTCCCGCATGCCCGCGCCCGGGGTCAGGGACAGGAACAGGGTGCCCAGGGTCGCCACGCCCAGCGCCAGGGACGACTGCTGCGTGGTGATCATGACGCCGCTGCCGACGCCCGCACGGGCGGCCGGCACCTCCGACAGGACGATCCGGAAGACCACGGGGAGCTGGAGCGCCTGGCCCGCACCGGCGACCGCCGCGCCCGGGAGGAGTTCCACCAGGCCGAGGTCCGGCCAGGAGCGCCAGGCGGCCAGCGTCATCAGGGCCAGGCCCACGCCCTGGAGGACGGCACCGGCCGGCACCACGCGGGTGCCGTGGCGGGCGACCAGCCGGGGACCGGCGAGGGAGGCGAGGAAGTACGTCACCGCCAGCGGCAGCAGCGCCGTCCCCGCGGCGACCGGGCCGAGCCCCGCGCCCTGCTGCAGGGCCACCGCGATGACGAACATGAAGCCGCTGAAGCCGATCGAGAACGGCACGATGAGCAGCAGTCCGCGCCGCAGCGAGGTGATGGCGAACAGGCTCGGCGGGACCAGGGGCGTACGGCCCGCGCGGTCGGCCCCGCGCTCCACCGCGTAGAACGCCGCCGCCGCGAACGGGAACGCCGCCAGCGACAGCCACGTCCACAGCGGCCACCCCGCCGCCCGGCCCTCGGTGAGCGGGACCAGGAGGGTGAGGAGCGAGGCGGCCAGCAGGAACGTGCCGGGGACGTCCACCGGCTCCGGGCGCGGGGAGCGGGTCTCCGGGACCGTACGGGCGGCCAGCAGCAGGCCCACCAGGACGACCGGGACGTTCACCAGGAAGACGGCGCGCCAACCGGTGCCGGCGATGTCGGCGGCGACCAGGACGCCGCCCAGGATCTGGCCGGCCACCATCGACAGGCCGGCCGTGGCCCCGTACAGGCCCATGGCCTTCGCGCGCCGGGGACCGGAGGTGGTCGCCTGGATGGTGGCCAGCACCTGCGGCAGCATGGCGGCGGCCGAGGCGCCCTGCGCCACCCGCGCCGCCACCAGCGACCAGGCGTCCGGCGCCAGCCCGCAGGCCAGCGACGTCACCCCGAAGGCCGCCATGCCGCCCAGGAACAGCCGTCGGCGGCCGTACGTGTCGCCGAGCCGGCCGCCGAGGACGAGCAGGACCGCGTACGCCACGCCGTACCCGGCGACGACGAGTTCCAGGACGGCCTCGCTCGCGGACAGGTCGGTGCCGACGGTGGGCAGGGCGACGTTGACGATGAAGAAGTCGACGAGGGGCAGTGCCGCGGCCAGCAGCACCGTGAACAGCCCGGGACCGCCGAGCGCGGGTGGTGCCGCGGGGTCGGTCCGGACGGGGCGGGAGGTGATGGTTTCGGTCACGGAACCGAGCGTGCGTCGCTCCCCAGCCTGGTACCAGAGTCTCCTTGTCCTGGTAGAAGAAGTACCTGGCAACAGGATCCGGTGGGCGGCACCCTGGAGTCATGACGACGACGGTCCAGGAGACGACGGTGCGCGAGACGGTGGTCCAGGAGACCGCGGTGCCGGAGACGGCCGCGGAGGCGGCTCGGCCCGGGGGAGGCGCTTCGCAGGTCCGGCGGCACGAGCTCGCCGCCTTCCTGCGCAGCCGCCGCGAACGCATCGCCCCCGAGCGGGTCGGGCTGCCCAGAGGACGCCGACGCCGCACCCCGGGGCTGCGCCGCGAGGAGGTCGCCCAGCTCTCGGCCGTGGGCGTCACCTGGTACACGTGGCTGGAGCAGGCCCGTGACATCCAGGTCTCCGTGCAGGTCCTCGACGCCCTCGCCCGCGCCCTGCTGCTGGACCCCAGTGAGCGCGCCCACCTCTTCCAGCTGGCCGGCGCCGTCGACCCGACCCCCGCGACCGTCTGCCCGTCGATCACCCCGGCGCTGCGCGCCCTGATGGAGCAGTTCGAGCCGTATCCCGCCTGCGTGCAGAACAGCCGCTACGACATCCTCGCCCACAACCGCACGTACGGACTGCTGCTGTGCGACCTGGACAGGGTGCCGCCCGAGGACCGGAACTGCATGATCCTCTCCTTCACCGACGACGAGTGGCGCTCGTCGATCGTCCACTTGGAGGAGACCCAGCGGCTGATGGCCGCCCGGTTCCGCGCCTCCATGGCCGGCCACCTCGCCGAGCCCGCCTGGAAGATGCTGCTGGAGCGGCTGCGCACCCAGTCGCCCGACTTCCGTGAGGCCTGGGAGCGGCACGAGGTCGTCGCCCACCGCAGCAAGCGCAAGGAGTTCCTCAACCGGTACGTGGGGCGCGTCACCGTCGACCACACCGACCTGTGGCTCGGTCCGGAGACGGGACCCCGCATGGTGACGTACGCACCGGCCGACGAGGTCTCCCGGCAACGGCTGGAGAAGCTGCACGCGATCGCTCTGGAGCGCGGGGCGACACCGTCGGGATGAGCGCCCGAAGTGCGGGAACCCGGAGAAGTGCGGAAGGTGATGTTCCCAGGGTTTCCACAGTTCGCACAGGGCGAGGACGAACAGTCATGGCTGAGCAGAAGTCGGCGCAGAAGCTCCCGCGGCCGTTGCACGCGGCGGCTTCGGCGCTGCGGAAGGTGCCCGGCGCCGAAACGGTCGGCAGGGTGGCCGAGGGCACGCTGGACAGGATCGGCGCCGTCTCACCGCGGGGACGACGCGTGGTCGTCTACACGGGGGCCGGGGTGCTGGGCATCGCCGGATTGGTGGAGTGGCCGGTGGCGGTCACCGGAGCGGCGGTGGCGTGGCTGACGCGGCCGCGGCCGCAGCAGGACCGGGACGTCACCGTGGTGGAGGGGGGGAAGGCCGGGGCGCGGAGCGCCGTGAAGGGCACCGTGAGCAAGAGCGCCGGGACGCAGGGCGCCGCGACGAAGAGCCCCGCTACGAAGAGCGCCGCGACGAAGAGCGCCGCTACGAAGAGCGCCGCGACGAAGAGCTCCGCGACGAAGAGCTCCGCGCGGACGCGGGCGCAGCAGAGCGCGGCGGCCAGGAAGAGCACGGCGGTCGGTGAGACCACCCCGGGCGGTAGGACCGCGAAGAAGACCACCGGCAACCGGACCACCGCCGAGCAGGCCGGCGCCAAGCAGACCACCGCCAAGCAGGCCGCCAACAAGCAGGCCACCGCGAAGAAGGCCACGGCGAAACAGGCCGCCGCCGGCGGGACCACCACGAAGAAGGCCGCCGCCAAGCAGGCCGCCACCAAGCAGGCCACAGCGAAGAAGGCGGCCTCCGGGAGGGCCGCCGCGAAGAAGACCGCGTCCCCCACCCGGGCCAGGAGCCAGTCCGGAACGAGGACGTCCTCGAGCCGGCCCGCGAGCTCGGCCGGGAGCCGGGGCCGCAAGACGGCTTCCGCGTCGCGCACGCGAAAGGCGGGCTGAGAGGAGAGGCAGCGATGGCCGGTGGACTGCTGACGCTTGCCCAGGGCGCCGTCACCGGGCCCCTGCTGGCCGGCCCGCGGCTGCTCGCGCGCGGCACCGCACCCGCCCTGGGTGCCGCGGCCGGCGCGGTGGCGGGCACCGCGCGAGCGGGTGTGCGCGGCGCGGACTTCGCGGGGCGGGCGGCACGGGTCGCCCGCGCCGCGCTGCCGGGCGGCACGCGGGACTGGCGGGCCGGACCCCGGGCGCACCTCGCGCTCCGGCCGGCCGCGACGGACGCGGTGCGCCGGGCGGGCGGCACGGAGCGCGTGGCGCGGCGGGTGGCGGCGGCCCTGGCCGAGCACCCGGACGTGGTGCTCGCCTACTGGGATGCCGGCCTCGCCCGGCTGGTCGTGACCGCGACCGAGGACGCGCTCACCGACCGGGTGGTGGACCGGGCCACCGAGCTCGCCGAACAGCACGGACTGACCCGCGCGGGCGCCCGGGGCGAACCGGGCGGCGAGGGCGACCTGGTGGAGGAGCCGGTCCACCCCGGCGACCCGGCCTCGGTCCGGGTCGCGGCGACCGCCCTCGGGGCCGACGTGCTCGGCATCGCCGCCGCAGTGACCGGCGCGCGCCTGCGGCTGCCGCCCTCGCCCCGCCTGGTGACGGCCGCGGCGACGCTGCTGCGCGAGAACCCGGCCTTCCGCCGCCGGCTGCGCGCCCGGCTCGGCGACCGCCGCATGGACGTGGCACTGGCCGTCGCCAACGCGGCCGTCCACGGCGCGGGCCAGAGCCCCGTCTCCCTGGTGCTCGACGGGGTGCTGCGCGCCTGCCAGCTGACGGAGGCGGTGGCCCGTACGGCGGCCTTCGAGGTCGTGCACGACCGGTTGTGCGCCCCGGACCGGGGCAGCCTGTCCGCGGACCCGGCCCTGCGCCCGCCGTTGCGGACCTCACCGGCCCAGGACTACGCCGCCCACGCCTCGACCGGCAGTGTGGCGGGCGCGCTGGCGACGCTGATGGTCAAGCACGACGTCGCCGAGGCCGCCGAGGCGGTACTGGCCGGCTCGCCCAAGGCCGCGCGCTACGGGCCCGCCGTCTTCCACGCCGTACTGAGCGCCGCGCTGTGCCGCAAGGGCGTCCTCGTGCGCGACCCCGAACGGCTGCGGCAGCTGGAGATGGCCGGCACGGTCGTCCTGCACCCCAGTGCGCTGCGGGTGCCGGGCGCGGGCGCGGACCCGTGGACGGAGGACGTGCTGGACGCGGCGCGGCGCGCGGGCCTGCGCGTGGTGATGGTGGAGGACCCGGCACTGGCCGACTTCACCGGCCTCGCGGACCAAGTGGTGTCCGCCGAGCGGCCGTTGCGCGAGGTCGTGGACGGACTGCGGGCCGAGGGCGGGGTCATCACCGTCGTACGGCCCCGGCCCGGCGACGACGAGGCGGTGTCCGCCGGGCTGCTCGGCGGGGACGTGGCCGTCGCGCTGGCCGACGCGGACTGCCCGGTGGCGTGGAGCGCGGACGTCCTCGCGCCGGGCGGGCTGGCCGACGTGTGGCGGCTGCTGCGCGCGGTGCCGGCGGCCCGGAAGGTCGGGCACCGGTCGCAGACGCTGGCCCGGTCCGGGGCCGCCCTGTCCGGGCTGCTGGTGGCGGTGGGCGAGGCACGCGGCAAGGGCGGGGTCGGCGGTTCGGCGCTGCCCGGGCTGCGGCACGCGCCGGTCGACGCGAGCGCGGCGGCGGCCCTGCTGTCCGGGGCGCGCGCCGCGCTCGGCGTGGCGGCGGCCCGTGCGCCGCACCCCCGGGCGCGGGTGGCGTGGCACGCGCTGGACCCGGACGACGTACGCGACCGGCTGGAGCTGGAGCACGAGAGGGAGCCCGAGCCGACCGTCGTCGAGCAGGCCACGGGCCGGCTGCGCGCCCTCGCCGAGCGGGCCGGCCGGGTGCGGGTGCTGGCCCCGGCGCGCTGGTCGTGGCAGCTTGCGCGGGCCGTGCGCGGGGAGCTGGACGATCCGCTCACCCCGGTGCTGGCCGTGGGCTCCGCCGCCTCCGCGATCCTCGGCTCGGTCGTGGACGCCCTGCTGGTGGTCGGGGCGCTCGACCTGAACGCGCTGGTCGGCGGGTTCCAGCGGCTGCGCGCCGAGCGGGCGCTGTCCGGGCTGCTGGCGGAGCAGAAGCAGAAGGCGCGGGTCGCCGAGGAGCCCTCGCGCGAGGGCGAGCCGCGCATCATGGACGCGGCCAGGCTGCACCCGGGCCACGTCATCGAGCTGAAGGCGGACGACGTCGTGCCCGCCGACGCCCGGCTGCTGTGGGAGGACGGGCTGGAGGTGGACGAGTCCGCGCTGACCGGGGAGTCGTTGCCGGTGGACAAGCGCGTGGACCCGGTGCCCCGCGCCCCCGTGGCCGAGCGGTACTGCATGGTCTTCGAGGGCACGACCGTGGTGGCCGGCCGGGCCCGGGCCGTCGTCGTCGACATCGGCGACCACACCGAGGCGGCGCGGGCGGTCGCACTGGCGGCCCGTACGCCCTCGGCGGCCGGGGTGCAGGCCAGGCTCCAGGAGCTGACCCGCAAGGCGCTGCCGCTCACGCTGGCGGGCGGCGCCGCGGTGACGGGCCTGTCGCTGTTGCGCGGGGCGCCGATCCGCCAGGCCGTCGCCGGTGGTGTGTCGGTGGCGGTGGCCGCCGTGCCCGAGGGGCTGCCGCTGGTGGCGACGGTGGCGCAGCTGGCGGCGGCCCGCCGGCTCAGCCGCCGGGGCGTCCTCGTGCGCACCCCGCGCACGCTGGAGGCGCTGGGCCGCATGGACACCATCTGCTTCGACAAGACCGGCACGCTCACCGAGAACAGGCTGCGGCTGACGCGGGTCGCGGGGACCGACGGCACGGTCCGCGGGGCGGGCGACCCGGAGGCCGCCGCAACGGTCCGGGTCGCCGCGCGCGCCTGCCCCCGCCTGGACGGTGACGGCACCCGGCCCACCCACGCCACCGACGAGGCCGTCCTGGACGCGGCCGGGGACGACCCGCGGTGGGCGCAGGACGAGGGCCTGCCCTTCGAGACCTCGCGCGGATACGCGGCCGCCGTGGGACGGGACGGCGACGGGGCGCCGGTGCTGGTGGTGAAGGGCGCCCCGGAGACCGTGCTGCCCGCCTGTGCCGACCTGCCGTCGCAGGCCTCCGAGGTGGCACAGACCCTGGCCCGTGACGGACTGCGCATCATCGCGGTGGCCTCCCGTCCGCTGCGCGGGGGCGAGGAGGCGGCCGACGTCCTCGAACAGCCGCCGTCGGGACTGGCGTTCACCGGGCTGCTCGCCCTGGCCGACGTGGCGCGCGAGACGTCCCCGGCGCTGGTGCGCGGGCTGCGCGAGGCGGGCGTACGGCCCGTGGTGCTGACCGGCGACCATCCGCAGACCGCCCGCGCCATCGCCGTCGACCTGGGCTGGCCCGAGGGCGCGGTCGTGGTCACCGGCGACGAGCTCGCCGCCGCCGACCGCTCGGCCCGCTCCCGGATGCTGCGCGACGCGGACGTGGTGGCCCGGGTCGCGCCCGAGCAGAAGCTCCAGGTCGTCGAGTCGCTGCGGGACGCCGGGCGGGTCGTCGGCATGGTCGGCGACGGTGCCAACGACGCGGCCGCCATCCGGGCCGCCGACATCGGGGTCGGCATCAGCGCCCGCGGCTCGGCCGCCGCCCGCAACGCCGCCGACCTGGTCGTCACGGGCGACGACCTGCTGGTCCTGGTGGAGGCGGTCCGGGAGGGCCGGGCACTGTGGCACAGCGTCGCCGACGCCATCGCCATCCTGATCGGCGGCAACGCGGGCGAGGTCGGCTTCGGCATCCTGGGCACCGTCCTCGGCGGTGCGGCTCCGCTGTCCACCCGTCAGATGCTGCTGGTCAACCTCTTCACCGACCTGTTCCCCGCGATGGCGGTCGCGGTGACGCAGACGGGGGACCCCGCGCAGGAGGACGCCGACGCGGGCGCGCCGCTCGGTACGGCGGTGCTGGGCGCGCCGCTGATCCGGCAGATCCGGCACCGGGCCATGACCACGGCGCTCGGTGCGACCGCGGCCTGGCTGTTCGGCCGTCTCACTCCGGGCTCGAGGCGCCGCTCCACGACGATGGCGCTGTGCGCGGTGGTCGGCACGCAGCTCGCCCAGACCCTGGCCGACCGGCGCGGCAGTCGCCTGGTGCAGGTCACGGCGCTCGGTTCCGCCGCCGCGCTGGTCGCCCTGGTGCAGACGCCGGGCGCCAGCCGGCTCTTCGGCTGCACCCCGCTGGGCCCGGTCGCCTGGGCGGGCGTGGCCGCGGCGATCGCGCTGGCGCTGGTGGGGCAGCGGGCGCTGCCGAGGGTGGAGGAGGCGGTCGTGAGGTACTGGCCGAAGGTGGCGGAGCGGTTGCCGGAGGCGGTGCGGTGACGGTGGGCTGCCGCCCTGTTGTGAGGGCCGCGTTGCGGGCATGCCGTGGTGTGTCGTCTGCGGGTGGGTGGGGGCTGGTCGCGCAGTTCCCCGCGCCCCTGGGGGGTGTGGCTGGGTCTGGGGCGCGGGCGTGGGGCCGGTTTCGGGCGGGCCGTGCCGTGGTGTGTCGTCTGCGGGTGGGTGGGGGCTGGTCGCGCAGTTCCCCGCGCCCCTGAGGGGGCTTGGGCTGGGCCCGGGGCAAAGGCGCAGCGAGTTCCCCGCGTCCCTGAGGCGCGTGCGCGCCGGCCCCGGGTCAAGGGCGTGGGGCCGGGTTCGGGCGGGCCGCATCGTGCGGGTGCGCTGTTACACGCCGGGGCGTGTCGCCTCGCGTACCTCCGGTGACTTCAGGCGGTCCGCCGTCCGTTCCGCCGTGCGGTGGGCCCAGTGGCCGGTGGTCAGGGCGCCGAGGACGAGCACCGCGAGTCCGCAGGCGGCCAGGATCCACCAGCCGGGGCGGGCGGCGGAGACGAAGGTGTCCCGGTACGCCGACGCTCCCACGCCCGCCGCGAGCACCGCGCCGACCACCGCCACGCCCAGCGTCTGGCCCAGCTGGCGGCTGGTGGAGGCCACGGCGGCGGCGACTCCGGCCTGGGCGCGCGGCATGCCGGAGACGGCGGTGTTGGTGATGGGGGCGTTGACGAAGCCGAAGCCGACGCCGAACAGGACGTAGCCGAGGAAGAGCGTGACGTTCGACGTCTCGGCCTCGAAGGCGGCGAACAGCACCCCGCTCACCGTCATGGCGCCGCCCGCGATCAGCAGCGGAAGCCGCGGGCCCCGGCTGCCGACCAGCCGCCCGGACAGCGGGGCGCACAGGAACGTCGGCACGGCCATCGGCAGCATCCACAGGCCCGCGTGCAGGGCGCTCAGTCCGCGCACGTTCTGCAGGTACAGGGTCGACAGGAAGAGGAAGCCGCCCAGCGCGGCGAACGCGCTGATCGCTATGACGGTCGCCCCGCTGAACGGTGCGGACCTGAAGAAGCGCAGGTCGATGAGGGGCTCGGTGCGACGGGGCTCGTAGTACAGCAGGCCGAGCAGCGCGGCCAGCGCCACCGCGGCGAAGGGCAGCACCGTCGCGAGCCCGGCGTTCGGCGCCTCGATGATCGCGTACGTCAGGGAGCCGAACAGCACGATCACCAGCAGCTGGCCCAGCGGGTCGGGACGGCGGGCCTTCGGCGCACGGGACTCGGGGACGAAGCGGAGGGTGAGGAGGAGGGCCGCGACGCCCACCGGCAGGTTGACCCAGAAGACCGAGCGCCAGCCGACCGACTCCACCAGCAGGCCGCCCACCAGGGGGCCGGCGGCCATGGAGATGCCGACCACCGCGCCCCAGACGCCGATCGCCCGGGCACGCTCGCGCGGGTCGGTGAAGGTGTTGGTGATGATCGACATGGCCACCGGGTTGAGCATCGACCCGCCCACCGCCTGGATCATCCGGAACACGACCAGCGACGACAGGTCCGGCGCCAGCGAGCACAGCAGCGAGCCGAGGGTGAAGACGACCAGGCCCGTCAGGAAGACCCGTTTGCGTCCGATCCGGTCGGCCGTGGACCCGGCGAGCATCAGCAGCGCGGCCAGCACCAGCGTGTACGCGTCGATCGCCCACTGGAGTCCGGACGTGCTCGCGTGCAGATCGCGCTGCATGGAGGGCAGGGCCACGTTGAGGATCGTGTTGTCGATGCTCACGATCAGCAGGCTCATGCAGCAGATGGCGAGCACGAGCAGACGACGGCGGTGGGTGAGCTCGGGCATGGACTCCATCGTACGCTTATTTCGATAGTGCGACTAACTAATGACTCATACATGATCTTTGCCCGGGGCGCGGCCGGCACCCTCCCGCGTGCGGGACAATGGGGGAATGTCCACGCCCACCACGCCCGCCCCCGGCATCACCGCCGCACCGCTGCAGATCGGCCCCCACACCGTCGCGCCGCCCGTCGTCCTGGCGCCGATGGCCGGCATCACCAACGCGCCCTTCCGCACCCTGTGCAGGGAGTTCAGCGGGGGCAAGGGCCTGTTCGTGAGCGAGATGATCACCACGCGGGCGCTGGTCGAGCGCAACGAGAAGACCATGCAGCTGATCCACTTCGACGCGACCGAGAAGCCGCGCTCGATCCAGCTGTACGGCGTCGACCCCGCGACCGTCGGCAAGGCCGTCCGCATGATCGCGGAGGAGGACCTCGCCGACCACATCGACCTGAACTTCGGCTGCCCCGTGCCCAAGGTGACCCGCAAGGGCGGCGGATCGGCCCTCCCCTACAAGCGGAACCTGCTGCGCGCCATCCTCCGCGAGGCCGTGAGCGGCGCCGGTGACCTGCCCGTCACGATGAAGATGCGCAAGGGCATCGACGACGACCACCTCACCTACCTCGACGCCGGGCGGATCGCCGTCGAGGAGGGCGTGACCTCCATCGCCCTGCACGGCCGCACCGCCTCCCAGCACTACGGCGGCACCGCCGACTGGGACGCCATCGCCCGCCTGAAGGAGCACGTCCCGGAGATCCCCGTGCTCGGCAACGGCGACATCTGGTCCGCCGAGGACGCGCTGCGGATGGTGCGGGAGACCGGCTGCGACGGCGTCGTGGTCGGCCGCGGCTGCCTGGGGCGGCCCTGGCTCTTCGCCGACCTGGTGGCCGCCTTCGAGGGACGTACGGAGGCCATCGCGCGTCCGTCGCTCCGCGAGGTCGCCGACGTGATGGTCCGGCACGCCACCCTGCTCGGCGAGTGGATCGGCGACGAGGCGCGCGGCGTCATCGACTTCCGCAAGCACGTCGCCTGGTACCTCAAGGGCTTCGCCGTCGGTTCCGAGATGCGCAAGCGGCTCGCCATCACCTCCTCCCTCCAGGAGCTGCGCGCCGGCCTCGACGAACTCGACCTCGACCAGCCCTGGCCCGCCGGCGCCGACGGGCCCCGCGGCCGTACCTCCGGCAACAACCGGGTGGTCCTGCCGGACGGCTGGCTCAAGGACCCGTACGACTGCGCGGGCGTCGGCGAGGACGCGGAGCTGGACACCTCCGGCGGCTGATCGGGCCCCGGAGAGGTGCGGTGTGGAGCCGTACGCCTCCAGGAAGCGGTCGCGGAAGGAGCTCATCCGTCACACCGGGGCGTCGCACCCGGTACCCGCGTGCCGCCCTCGGCCTCGGCCGGACCGCGACCGCCTCGCCGCCGTCCTCGCGCTCGGGGCGATGCTGCCGCCGGACACGTTCGCCGCCCTGGAGCCGGACGTCCGCCGTGAGCAGTCCGTTCACCGTCCCGCATGGTGAAATCCGGCGGGCTGTGGCAGCGTGATTCTCGCCACCTCTGATAGGAGGAGTGCTCAGATGAGCGGATCATGGGCGAGTCCATTTCTCAAAGTGTGGCACTCAGTGCCACGCCTTGATCGTTCACCGACCGAACTCAAACGTAGGGAATGCCGCTCATGTGAGCGCATCAGGGTGGCTGCGGAAGCTGGTGCGTTCAAGAAGTGAAAACACAAACCGTCGGCCGCTTGCCAAGCCTTGACTTTCGATCCGCTGGCGGACGGGTGGTTACAGGCGCATGACGCGCAAGTGGACGTACTCAGGTGCCTTTGATCTGGGTACATTCCTCGCCGTCAGGGCAGCCACCGCGTCCTCGAGGAGTCGAGACCCGTGTCGGAAAACAAAGATCCCCACGTAACGAAGTTCGTTTACGACTTCACCGAGGGCAACAAGGACCTCAAGGACCTTCTCGGTGGCAAGGGTGCCAACCTCGCCGAGATGACCAACCTGGGCCTTCCGGTCCCGCCCGGCTTCACGATCACCACCGAGGCCTGCAAGGTCTACCTCGACAGTGGCGAGGAGCCGGCGGCACTGCGTGACGAGGTGAGTGCGCACCTCGCCGCCCTCGAAGAGATGATGGGCAAGCAGCTCGGCCAGGCCGACAACCCCCTCCTCGTGTCGGTCCGCTCCGGGGCCAAGTTCTCCATGCCCGGCATGATGGACACGGTCCTCAACATCGGCCTCTCCGACAAGTCGGTGCAGGGCCTGGCCGAGCAGGCCGGCGACGACCGCTTCGCCTGGGACTCCTACCGCCGCCTCATCCAGATGTTCGGCAAGACCGTCCTCGGCGTCGACGGCGACCTCTTCGAGGAGGCGCTGGAGGCGGCCAAGGCGGCCAAGAAGGTCACGGTCGACACGGAGCTGGAGGCCGCCGACCTCAAGAAGCTCGTCGCCCGGTTCAAGAAGATCGTCAAGACCGAGGCCGGCCGGGACTTCCCGCAGGACCCGCGCGAGCAGATGGACCTCGCCATCAAGGCGGTCTTCGAGTCCTGGAACGGCGAGCGCGCCAAGCTCTACCGCCGCCAGGAGCGCATTCCGCACGACCTCGGCACGGCCGTCAACGTCTGCTCCATGGTCTTCGGCAACCTGGGCCCCGACTCCGGCACCGGCGTCGCCTTCACCCGCGACCCCGCCTCCGGCCACCAGGGCGTCTACGGCGACTACCTCCAGAACGCACAGGGCGAGGACGTAGTCGCCGGCATCCGCAACACCGTCGCGCTGGCGGAGCTGGAGTCGATCGACAAGACGTCCTACGACCAGCTCATGCGGATCATGGAGACGCTGGAGAACCACTACCTGGACCTCTGCGACATCGAGTTCACCATCGAGCGCGGCCAGCTGTGGATGCTCCAGACCCGCGTCGGCAAGCGCACGGCGGGCGCCGCCTTCCGCATCGCCACCCAGCTCGTCGACCAGGGCCTGATCGACGAGGCCGAGGCCCTCCAGCGCGTCACCGGCGCCCAGCTGGCGCAGCTGATGTTCCCCCGCTTCGACGAGGACGCCAAGGTCGAGCAGGTCGGCCGGGGCATCGCCGCCTCGCCGGGCGCGGCGGTCGGCAAGGCCGTCTTCGACTCGTACACCGCGGTGAAGTGGTCCCGCTCGGGCGAGAAGGTCATCCTGATCCGCCGCGAGACCAACCCCGACGACCTGGACGGCATGATCGCCGCCGAGGGCATCCTCACCTCGCGCGGCGGCAAGACCTCCCACGCGGCCGTGGTCGCGCGCGGCATGGGCAAGACCTGTGTCTGCGGCGCGGAGGAGCTGGAGGTCGACACCAAGCGGCGCCGGATGACCGTGCCCGGCGGGCACGTCGTCGAGGAGGGCGACGTCGTCTCCATCGACGGCTCCTCCGGCAAGGTCTACCTGGGCGAGGTCCCGGTCGTGCCCTCGCCGGTCGTCGAGTACTTCGAGGGCCGCATGCACGCCGGCGCCGAGGACGCCGACGAACTGGTCGAGGCGGTCCACCGCATCATGGCCTTCGCCGACCGCAAGCGCCGGCTGCGGGTGCGCGCCAACGCCGACAACGCCGAGGACGCGCTGCGCGCCCGCCGCTTCGGCGCCCAGGGCATCGGCCTGTGCCGCACCGAGCACATGTTCCTCGGCGACCGGCGCGAACTGGTGGAGCGGCTGATCCTGGCCGACACGGAGGACGAGCGCGAGGAGTCCCTGAAGGAGCTGCTGCCGCTCCAGAAGCAGGACTTCGTCGAGCTGTTCGAGGCGATGGACGGCCTTCCGGTCACCGTCCGCCTCCTGGACCCGCCGCTGCACGAGTTTCTGCCCGACATCACCGAGCTGTCGGTGCGCGTCGCGCTCGCCGAGTCCCGGCAGGAGCCGCACGAGAACGAGCTGCGCCTGCTCCAGGCCGTGCACCGGCTGCACGAGCAGAACCCGATGCTGGGTCTGCGCGGCGTCCGTCTCGGCCTCGTCATCCCCGGCCTGTTCACCATGCAGGTGCGGGCCATCGCCGAGGCGGCGGCCGAGCGCAGGGCGGCCAAGGGCGACCCGCGCGCCGAGATCATGATCCCGCTGGTCGGCACCGTCCAGGAGCTGGAGATCGTCCGCGACGAGGCCGACCAGGTCATCGCCGAGGTCGAGGCGGCCACCGGTGCCAAGCTGAAGCTGTCGATCGGCACGATGATCGAGCTGCCGCGCGCCGCGCTGACCGCCGGACAGATCGCCGAGGCCGCGGAGTTCTTCTCCTTCGGCACCAACGACCTGACGCAGACCGTGTGGGGCTTCAGCCGCGACGACGTGGAGGCCAGCTTCTTCACGGCCTACCTGGAGAAGGGCATCTTCGGCGTCTCCCCGTTCGAGACGATCGACAAGGACGGCGTCGGCTCCCTGGTCGCCGCCGCCGCGAAGGCCGGCCGCGCCACCCGCCCCGACCTGAAGCTCGGCGTCTGCGGCGAGCACGGCGGCGACCCCGAGTCGGTCCACTTCTTCCACGAGGTGGGTCTGGACTACGTCTCCTGCTCCCCGTTCCGGATCCCGGTGGCCCGGCTGGAGGCCGGCCGGGCGGCGTCGCAGTCGAAGGGCAGCGACCACCGCTAGCCCCGCCGGGGGCGAAGAGCCCCGGAGCCGCCGTCTGTCACCCGACCACCCTCACCGATCGGCGGCGGCTCCGGTTCACGAGAAGAGGCGGCACCCGTGCGGGGGTGCCGCCTTTCGTGACGCCCACTTCCGTGACGCCCACTTTCGTGGCGCCGCCTTCTGCGACGAGCCCGGTGGTGCGAACGTGACGTGGGCGCGGGACGCCCCCTCCTCCGGAGCGCGCGACGCGTACGGTGAGAGGGGGGCCGATCCGGGAAGGAGCCGCGGATGACCGGCTGGAACGTGGGCGACATCCCCGACCTGGACGGGCGCGTCGCCGTCGTCACCGGGGCCAACAGCGGCCTCGGGTACGTGGTGTCGCGGGAGCTGGCGCGCAAGGGGGCGCGGGTGGTGCTCGCCTGCCGCAGCGGTGCCCGGGGGAGCGCGGCCGTGGAGCGCCTCGTCGGCGAGGTGCCGGACGCCGCCGTGGAGCCGGCGCGGCTCGACCTCGGGGACCTGGGCTCCGTCCGGGACTTCGCGCACGGCCTGCCGTACGAGCGGGTCGATCTCCTCGTCAACAACGCCGGGGTGATGGCGCTGCCCTACGGGACGACGGCGGACGGCTTCGAGACGCAGTTCGGCGTCAACCACCTGGGCCACTTCGCCCTCACCGGCCTGCTGCTGCCCGCCCTGCTCGCCGCGCCGGGCGCCCGCGTCGTGACCGTCTCCAGCTTTCTGCACACGCTGGCCAACGTCGACCCGCGCGACCTGAACAACGTACGGCGCTACGGGCGCTGGAGCGCCTACGCCCGCTCCAAGTCCGCCAACCTGCTCTTCACCCACGAACTGGCACGCCGGCTCGCGGCCCTGGACGGCGGGACGGACCTGCGCGCCGTCGCCGCCCATCCGGGGTACGCGGAGACCAACCTGCAGACCGCCGGACCGCGCGCCGAGGGACGCCGGCTCGCCGAGCGGCTGATGCTGCTCGCCAACCGGGTCGTCGCCCAGCCGGCCGAGGCGGGGGCGCTGCCCGTGCTGTACGCGGCGACCGCGCCCGGCGTGGCCGCCGACTCCTTCACCGGCCCGTCCTTCGCGATGTGGCGCGGGGCGCCCGCACCGTCCTGGCGGGCGCCCTGGACCCTCGACGACGCGATGGGGGAGAGGTTGTGGGCCGCCTCCGAGCGGCTGACGGGGGTGACGTACCGAGGGCTGGACGCGGCCTGAGCGGGGGCGACTCAGACCCGGAACGGCCCGCGCACCTCGTAGGTGATCCCGCCGGAGGAACTGCCGCTCGTCCCCCGCTGGCTGGAGAAGTACAGCCGAGTGCCGTCGGGCGAGAACGCGGGGCCGGTGATCTCCGAGCCGGACTGGCCGTCGACGCGCAGGAACGGGGCGATCACGTCGCTCGGCGTGATCACGCAGATGTCCATGGTGCCGCCGTCCTCCGCCACGAACAGGTCGCCGGAGGAGCTGCCGGTGACGTTGTCCACGCCGGTCAGCGGGGCCGTGCCGGAGGCCACGAGGGAGTCGTCGTAGGCCAGCTCGATGGTCTGGGCCGCGGCGTTGTACTGCCAGACGCGGTTGTCACCCTTGGTGGTGAACCAGCAGGTGTCGTCGGCGTAGTAGCAGCCCTCGCCGCCGTTGAACCGCTTGGCGCCGGAGACCTGGTTGCGGGTGGCCGTCGCGCCGGAGGGGTCGGGGACCCTCGCCCAGGTCACCGGGCCGCTGGTGGCCGAGCCGGCGACCAGCACCTCCAGGGTGCCGGAGGACAGGTCGCCCCAGGTGGTGGGGCGGAAGCGGTAGAAGCAGCCGTCGGTGACGTCCTCCGTCAGGTACACGACCTTGCGGACCGGGTCGGCCGCCGCCGCCTCGTGCTTGAAGCGGCCCATGGCGTCCCGCCGCACCGCGGCCTTCACGCCCCACGGGTCGGTCTCGTAGACGTAGCCGCGGTCCACCTCCTCGCAGGACAGCCAGGTGCTCCACGGGGTCCTGCCGCCCGCGCAGTTCTGCCGGGTGCCGGACAGGACGCGGTACGCCGAGGTGATCGCCCCGCTGGACGAGAACTTCACCGCGCTCGCGCCGCCGGAGGGGTTGATCTCCGAGTTGGAGACGTAGATCCAGCCGGAGCCGTCCGCGTAGCAGGCGCCGCCGTCCGGCGCGTTGTGCCAGGTGTACGAGGTGCCCGCGACCTTCTGGCCGGAGCGGGCTATCACCCTGCTGGTGAAGCCGGCCGGCAGGCGGACGCCGTTGGCGTCGGGGGAGCCGAGCGCCCCGTAGGGGCCGCTGCCGGGCTGGGCGGGGGCGGCGTACGCGGCACCGCGCCACAGGGTTCCGCCGAGGACGGCCGAGCCGCCGAGGACGGCCGTGCGCAGGAGGGTACGACGTTCCACTGCTGCCTCCGGGTGTCATGACCGGCCCCGCCGCCGGCTGGCGGCGGGGGCGTGTGGTTACGGACCCTAGAGGCGCTCGGTTGACGGTTCATGGACAATCCGTGACGGCCGGGCGGCGCGATCCCGGCCGGCCGCCCCGCGCCCGGCCGGACCGGTCGCTACACGGCCTTCACCTCGTACGTCGCCACCCGCACCGCCTCGTCGTCCAGGCACTGCCCGCTCGCCAGGTCGAAGCGCTGCTTGAGCAGGGGGGAGGAGACGAACGGGCGGCCCTGGTGGGTGCCGGTCAGGCCGCGGGAGAGCACCGCCGCCCCGGTGAACGGGTCGCGGTTGTCGATGGCGTACAGCTCACCGTTCCGGTCGCGGAACAGGGCCACCTGGCCGCCGTCCGGCAGCAGGGCCGCCACGCCGCGGCCGGGGAGCAGGGCGCCGAGGTCGCAGGCCGTGAACCAGTCGTCCGCCAGCCGCACGCGGACCTTCAGGTCGGTCGTCTCGGGTGCCAGGGTCATCGCCGGGTGCTTCCTTCCAGGACGTCTTCCTCGGTGCGCCGCAGGCCGATGTCCAGCAGCGGCAGGTCGGGCTTCATCTGGTCGCGTTCGGGCACGAAGCCCACGACCGGGTCGGGGGTGTCGGGCGCGTTGACGAAGGACACGAACCGGGCCAGCTTCTCGGGGTCGTTGATGGTCTCGGCCCACTCGTCGCGGTAGTGGGAGACATGGGCCCGCATCTGGGACTCCAGCGCGTCGCAGATGCCGAGCGAGTCGTGCACGACGACGTCCCGCACGTGGTCCAGGCCGCCAGGGATCCGCTCCAGCCAGGTGGAGGTGCGCTCCAGCCGGTCGGCGGTGCGGATGTAGAACATCAGGAACCGGTCGATGAGCCGGACCAGTTCGGCGTCGGACAGGTCCTGCGCGAGCAGGTCCGCGTGGCGCGGGGTGGCACCGCCGTTGCCGCCGACGTACAGGTTCCAGCCGTTCGCGGTGGCGATCACGCCGAAGTCCTTCGACTGGGCCTCGGCGCACTCGCGGGCGCACCCGGAGACCGCCGACTTCAGCTTGTGCGGGGAGCGCAGGCCCCGGTAGCGCAGCTCCAGGTCGATCGCCATGCGCACCGAGTCCTGGACGCCGTAGCGGCACCAGGTCTGCCCCACGCAGGACTTCACCGTGCGCAGCGACTTCCCGTACGCGTGCCCGGACTCGAAGCCGGCGTCCACCAGCCGGGCCCAGATCACGGGGAGCTGTTCGACGCGGGCGCCGAACATGTCGATGCGCTGACCGCCGGTGATCTTCGTGTAGAGGCCGAAGTCACGGGCGATCTCGCCGATGACGATCAGCTTCTCCGGGGCGATCTCACCCCCGGGAATGCGGGGGACGACCGAATACGACCCGTTCTTCTGGAGGTTGGCCAGAAAGTGGTCGTTGGTGTCCTGGAGCGCGGCCTGCTCGCCCTCCAGGACGTAGCCGCTCGCGCCGATCACCGGGGCGAGGGACGCGATGATCGAGCCGACCGTCGGCTTGCAGACCTCGCAGCCGTCACCGCCCCGGGCGCCCTCGCGGCCGTGCCGGTCGAGCAGTTCCTGGTAGGAGGTGATCCGCAGGGCGAGGACGATCTCGTACAGCTCCTCGCGGGTCTGCGCGAAGCAGCCGCACAGGCCCTTGTCGACCTCGACGCCGTTCGCCTCCAGCTCGGCGTCGACCAGCTGGCCGAGCACCTTGACGCAGGAACCGCAGCCGGTGCCGGCCCTGGTGCACTTCTTCACCTCGGGCACGGTCGTGCACTGGTGGTCGGTGACCGCGCCGCGCACCGCGCCCTTGGTGACGTTGTGGCAGGAGCAGATCACCGCGTCGTCGGGGAGCGCGGAGGGGCCGAGCTGGGCCGGTGCCCCGACGCCCGCCGGCAGCACGAGGGACTCGGGCGAGACCGGCGGGACCGAGCCGGTGAAGGCGCGCAGCGTGCCGTAGGCCTCCGCGTCCCCGATCAGGATGCCGCCGAGCAGCGTGCCGTCACGGCCGACCACCAGCTTCTTGTACAGGCCCGCGCGGGAGTCGGAGTAGACGACGTCCAGGCAGTCCTCGGCGGTGCCGTGCGCGTCGCCGAAGGACGCCACGTCGACGCCGAGCAGCTTCAGCTTGGTGGACATGTCGGCGCCGGTGAACGCGGCCTCGTCGGACGCGATGGTGGCCGCCGCCGTCTCGGCCTGCTCGTAACCGGGGGCCACCAGGCCGTACACCCGCCCGTCGGCCGCCAGCGCGCACTCGCCGATCGCGAACACGCGCTCGTCGGTGACCGTACGGCACTGCTCGTCGACGCTGATGCCGCCGCGCTCGCCGACCGCCAGCCCGCAGTCGCGGGCCAGCTGGTCGCGGGGGCGGACACCGGCGCTGAACACCACCAGGTCGGTGGCGAGCTCGGAACCGTCGGACAGCTTCATCCCGGTGACCGAGCCGTCCGCGCCGGTCAGGATCTCCTGCGTGCCCACGCCCGTGTGGACGGACAGGCCCATGTCCTCGATGGTGCGCAGCAGCGCGGCGCCGCCGCCCTCGTCGACCTGCACCGGCATCAGGCGCGGCGCGAACTCCACGATGTGCGAGGTGAGCCCGAGGCCCTTGAGCGCGCCGGCCGCCTCCAGGCCGAGGAGCCCGCCGCCGACCACCGCGCCGGTCGTCGCGTTCTTCGCGTACTCCTCGATCGCGAGCAGGTCCTCGATGGTGCGGTAGACGAAGCAGCCCTCGGCGTCCTTGCCCGGGACCGGCGGCACGAACGGGTAGGAGCCGGTCGCCAGCACCAGGACGTCGTAGTCGACGACCAGCCCGGAGCGGGCGGTCACCCTGCGCGCCTCGCGGTCGACGACCTCCGCCGGGTCGCCGACGTGCAGCTCGATGCCGTGCTCGTCGAGGAAGGCCAGGTCGGTCATCGACAGGTCGTCGGGGGTCTTCCCCGAGAAGTACGAGGTGAGGTGGACGCGGTCGTAGGCGGGGCGCGGCTCCTCGCACAGCACGACAACGCGGTGCGTGGCGGTCAGGCCGCGTTCGGCGAGCGCTTCGAGGAAGCGCTGGCCGACCATGCCGTGGCCGACGAGCACGATGGTGGGGGTGGGCCCCGGGGTGGCGGTCATCAGGAGCCTCCGTCGTTGGTGAGCAGGTGGAGCAGGGGGCCGCCGTCGGAGGGGAGCGGCTCTGCTCCCTCCCAGGCGCGCGCCAGCGCGCCGACGGTGCCGAGTTCGCCGACCAGGACCCCGCCGACCAGCCGGTCGTCACGGACGACGACCTTGCGGTAGGTGCCCCGGGTGGCGTCGGCGAGCTGCACGACGTCGTCGCCGGGGCGGGGGTCGGTCTCGCCGAACGCGGCGAGGTCGAAAGGGCTGCCCGGTCCGGTGAGGGTGAGCCGGGTCAGGGAGCGGGTGCCGGTGTAGCGGGCGCCGGTGTCGCCGGCCAGCAGCCCGGCCAGCGCGCCGGCCTGTTCCAGGGCGGGCGCGGCCAGCCCGTAGACGCGGTCCGCGTGCTGGGCGCAGTCGCCGACCGCGTGGATGCGCGGGTCCGAGGTGCGCAGCTCGTCGTCGACGACCACGCCCCCACGGACCTCCAGGCCGGCCGCCTGCGCGAGGCCGACGCGCGGGCGGACCCCGCACGCGAGGACGACCAGGTCGGCGCCGAGGGCGTACCCGTCGGCCATCTCCACCGACCGCACCGCGCCGCCGACCGAGCGCACGTCCCGCACCCGGCACTCGGTGTGCACCTCGACGCCGAGGTCCTCCAGGTGCCGCCGTACGAGCCGCGAGGCGGCCGGGTCGAGCTGGCGTTCCATCAGCCGCTCGGACTGCTGGGCGAGGACGACCTGGGCGCCGCGCACGGCCAGGGCCCGGGCCGCGGAGACCCCGAGCAGTCCGCCGCCTATGACGACCGCCCGCACCCCGGGCCGTACCGCCTTGGACAGTCCCAGGCAGTCGTCCAGGGTCCGGAACGCGTGCACGCCCTCCGGGAGTTCGCGGTCCGGGGTGAACAGGCCGCGCAGGGGCGGCAGCACGGCGTTGGAGCCGGTGGCCAGGACCAGCGTGTCGTATGCGATCAGGGAGCCGTCGGCGCACCGGACGGTCCGCGCGGCCCGGTCGATGCCGGTGACCCGGGCACGGGTCAGCTCCGCGGGCGCCGGCAGGGCGATCACGTCGGGGCTGTAGCGGCCGGCCAGCACCTCGGCGAGCAGCACCCGGTTGTACGGGCGGTGCTCCTCGTCGCCGACCAGCAGTGCGGGCGTGCCGAGCTCACCGAGCCGCCGGGCGAGCGTCACGCCCGCGAGTCCGGCGCCGATCACCACCACACGCGCATTCGAGGTCATGGCACCGAGCGTGCGCCGCGGGTGTTACCCGGTGGCATCACCTCTGTTTCCCACGGGGAACGCTGCCCTCAGCGGGGACGGGGGCCGGGTGTGAGGGACGCGGGCGGACGCCGGGGAACCTCAGAAGTCCCTCATCTCGATGGACGCCACATCCATTCCCTCCATAGGGTCGCGATCATGCCCGACATATCGCTGACCATGGTCGTCCTGCTCTGTCTCGCCGCCCTCGCGGCCGGCTGGATCGACGCCGTGGTCGGCGGCGGCGGGCTGCTGCTCCTGCCGGTGCTGCTGCTGGGGCTGCCCGCCGGGACCCCGGCCGCGCACGCGCTGGGCACCAACAAGGCGGTCGCCATCGTCGGCACCACGGGCGCGGCGGTGACGTACGCCCGCAGGGCGCCCGTGGACGTCCGCACGGCCGTACGCATCGGGCTGGCGGCGCTGGCCGGATCGTCGGGCGGGGCCTTCTTCGCGGCCGGGATGAGCACCGAGGTGCTCAAGCCGGTGATCATGGTGGTGCTGCTCGCGGTGGCGGCCTTCGTGATCCTGCGCCCCGCCTTCGGCACCGCCCCCGCCACCGGCCCGGCCACCCGCCGCCAGATCCTCGCCGCGATCGGCCTCGCGGGCCTCGGCATCGGCTTCTACGACGGTCTCATCGGCCCCGGCACCGGCACGTTCCTCGTCCTGGCGCTCACCGCCGTCCTCCACCTGGACCTGGTGACCGCCTCCGCCACCGCCAAGATCGTCAACTGCTGCACCAACGCGGGCGCCCTCGCCACCTTCGCCTGGCAGGGCGCCGTCCTGTGGCAGCTGGCCGCCCTGATGGCCGTCTTCAACCTGGTGGGCGGCACCCTGGGCGCGCGCACGGCCCTGAAGAAGGGCAGCGGCTTCGTCCGCGTCGTCCTGCTGACGGTCGTCTTCGCCCTGGTGGCGAACCTGGCGTACGAGCAGTGGCTGGCCTAGGTGTCCGTGCCCCGCCGCAGGTCCAGCAGCTCCACCACCCCCGTGGTGTCCTCCGCCCCGTGCCCCTCGGCGAGCCACCGCTCCATCAGCGCCATGTACGGCGTCAGCAGCTCCGCGCTCACCCCCTGCTCCTCCGCCGTGCGCAGCAGCGTCGCGTTGCCCGCCACCTGCATCGCGAGGTTGGAGACGACGCCCTTGCCGTAGTCGCCGCTCGCCAGCTGGTCGGCGGCCTGGTGGGCCGCGCCGGACATCGCGCCGAGCCACCCCACCAGCAGCGGTGCGAAGTCCTTCGGGGCGATGTCCTCGGGGCGGATCAGCGCGAAGGCGTGCATCACGCCCGCGAACATGCCGGTCATCGCGCTCAGCAGCGCCACGTCGTGCAGCGCCGCGAAGCCCGCGTCCGCACCGACGAAGCGGGTGCCGGCCGGGACGGCGAGGGTGTCCCGGTGCTCCTCGAAGAGGGCGGCGGAGCCGCTGTAGAAGACGTACGCGCCGGAGTCGGCGTCCCCGATCATCGGCGGTACGGCCATGATCCCGCCGTCCAGGAAACGGGCTCCGCGCGCCGTCGCCCAGTCGGCGCGGGCGCGGCCCTCGGCGGGCGTCCCGGTGGTGAGGTTCACCAGGTCCCGCCCGGTCAGGTCGGTCCCGTCGAGGGCCGCGCCGACCGAGGCGTCGTCGAGCAGGCAGGCGATCACCAGACGGTTCGCGGCCACCGCCTCGGCGGCGCTCGCGGCGACCGTCGCGCCGTCGGCGGCGAGGGCCTCGGCGCGGGCGGGGGTGCGGTTCCAGACGGTCACGGGGTGCCCGGCGGCGAGCCAGGCGCGGACGAGCGCGGTGCCCATGGCGCCGGCGCCGAGGACGGTGAGCGGAATACGGGAAGTTGATGCCTTGTCAGTCATGATGATCAGGTTCCGCCGCGGGCCACGGTCGCTCAAGTACGCACTTGGAAGTGGGTGGTTACCTCGGGGGAAGAATGCAGGCAGTGGGCGGGCAGCGGGCAGGCGACGGGCAGGGACGGGATGACGGGCATGGGGACGGCACGGCGGCCGGGGGCGTACCACTGCGGGATCGACGCGGCGATGGACGTCATCGGGGGCAAGTGGAAGGTACTGATCCTTTGGGCGCTCGGCGAAGGGACGTGCCGCTTCGGCGCCCTGCGCCGGGAGCTGGAGGCCGACGGCATCGTGCACCGCGAGGAGTACCGCGAGGTGCCGCCGCGAGTCGAGTACTCGCTGACCGCCCGGGGCGTGGCCCTCAACGAGGCGCTGGCGCCCCTCGGCGCCTGGGGGAGGGTGAACGTGCTCGACGCCTCACCGGCTGCCGGTGAGGTGCGCGAAGACCACCACGTTCCCCTGGTACCCGGTACTGCGTGAGTAGTCCCCGCCGCAGGTGATGACCCGCAGCTCGGGCCGCGTCGCCGCCCCGTAGACCTTCTCGTCCGGGAAGTCCTTCGCGGCGTACACCTCCACCGCGTCCACGGTGAACACCGCGACGCCCCCGTCGCGCCGGTCGACCTCGATCGTGGCGCCCCTCTCCAGGGCGCCGAGCCGGTAGAAGACTGCGGGGCCCTCGGTGTTGTCGACGTGCCCGGCGACGATCGCGGTGCCCCTCTCGCCGGGGGTGGTGCCGGCCTCGTACCAGCCGGCGAGGTTCTTCCGCTCGGCCGGCGGGACGTCGAGGCTGCCGGACGGCGTCAGGCCGAGGCCCGTCAGGGGGGCGTCGACGCCGATCGCCGGGACGCGTATGCGGTCGGGCGGGGAGGGCGGCAGCGCCGGCGCGGCGGGCGCCCGCCCCTGCCCGGCGCCGGTGCGGGCCTGTGCGGCCGACGGCTGGGGCGGGGTCCCGGTGCCGGGCCCGGCGCCGCCCACGAGCAGCCAGGTCCCGGAACAGAGGGCGACCGCCGTGACGGCCGCTATCGCGGTGTTGCCGACCCTGCGCATGACGACCCCTCTCCCTCAAGGGCCCCCTGCCCCCTCCGGGCCGCGAGGGGCGTCGGACCCGGAGGGGGTGGGGAAGTGCGGTACCGGCGAACGGGCAGCGGAGGGTGCCCGTTCAGATCCCGTCGCCTCTCGCGCGGCGATGCAGGAGCCAGGTACCGCCCGCGGCGGCGACGGCGAGAGCCGCCACACCGGCCGCGGTCCGCACGGGGTCGGGGCCGAGAGCGCCACCGACCCCCGTCTTCACGCTTCCTCTGGGATACACCTGCCCTTGTGTCGACGTCAGTGTGACCACCAGGTCGCCCGTCACCCGCCGGCCGCTGTCACCGCAGGTCGCGACGATCTCGTACGTCCCCGGCTGCGCGCTCGGCGGCACCTCGAACTCCCCGGCCGCCTCGCCGTCGTCCGCGTTCGGCACCAGCGTGAACGGATCGGCACCCACCGCGCTGGCGTCGCCCGCCGCCGCACCGGTCCCGCCGCACGCCGCCGTGCTCACCGTGGCCCGCTCGCCCGGTACGACCGAGGAGGGCGACACCTCCAGAGCGCCGGTCGCCGCGGTCTCCCCGGCGTGCGCGGTCACTGCGGCGTGCGCGGTCTGCCCGGCGTGCGCGGGTGCCGCGGTGGCGAGGCCCGCGGCGGCGACGGCGAGCGCGGTGCCGGTCAGCAGGCGGGCGGTACGTCGCATCGGTGCTCCCTGAGCTCTTCGGTGGCCCTCCCTACCGAGGAAAGTGGCACCGGGCGCCGCCCGCTTCCTGACACGATGTCAGGAATGGGATGAACGGGTGTCGGCCATGAGCCGGGCGTCCCCGCGCGCGACACCGTTTCGGCTGGTCACCGGTGGGTGACGGGCGGATTCCGGAAAAGATCCCGAAGGGTGTCCGGTGCGGGTGTGAACGGGTGACCGGCACCTCTGGAAGGCTTCAGGGGCGGAGACTTGACCTCAAGTAAAGTCGAGGTACCAAGCTGTCCGGCATGAACACAACGACCGATCCGCTCCATGTGACCCTGCTCGTCGGCAGCAACCGCCACGGCCGCTTCGGCCCCGTCGTCGCCGACTGGCTCCTGGACCACCTCCGGGCCCACGCCGACCTGGTCCCCGAGGTCGTGGACGTCGCCGCGACCGACCTGCCGACGACCTTCGCGCCGACCCCCGAGGCGCGGGCCGCGCTGGCGGAGATCTCCCCCAAGCTGTCCGGCGCCGACGCGTTCGTCGTGCTCACCCCCGAGTACAACCACTCGTTCCCGGCGGGCCTGAAGAACGTCATCGACTGGCACTTCGCCGAATGGCGGGCCAAGCCGGTCGGCCTCGTCTCTTACGGCGGCCTGGCCGGCGGCCTGCGCGCAGCGGAACACCTGCGTCAGGTCTTCGCCGAACTGCACGCCGTCACGGTCCGCGACACGGTCTCCTTCCACAACGCGGGGGCGTCCTTCGACGACACGGGCAGACTCCTGGACCCCTCGGGGCCGGACGCGGCGGCCAAGACCATGCTGGGCCAACTGGTGTGGTGGGGGCGCGCGTTGCGGGAGGCGAAGGAGAGGCGCCCCTACGACGCCGCGTAGCCGCGGGCCGGGTCCCCCGCGGGCCGGGTCCCCCGCGGGCGGGGACCCCTGCGGGTCTGGACCTCTGCGGGCCGGGGCACCGGGGGCGGCACCCGCGGGTCGGACCCTCGCGGGCAGATCCCCGCGGGCCAGCGCCCGCGGGCCAGCGCCCGCGGGCGGCCCCCCGCGGGTCGGCACCCGCGCGGGTCGGTACCCCCGCGGGTCGGTACCCCCGCGGGTCGGCACCCGCGCGGGCCGGGTCCCCCGCGGGCGGGGACCCCTGCGGGTCTGGACCTCTGCGGGCCGGGGCCCCGTGGGCGGCACCCGCGGGTCGGACCCCCGCGGGCAGATCCCCGCGGGTTGGCCCCCGCGCGGGTCGGCACCCCCGCGGGCAGACCCCCGCGGGCCAGCGCCCGCGGGCGGCCCCCG